>JAUZEY010000020.1 GCA_030838785.1 Actinomycetota bacterium
CCGGACGTGTTGTGAGAGTGCTGGTTGGGCGATGAACATCCGTTCCGCGGCCCGCCCGAAATGTCGTTCCTCGGCTACCGCCATGAAAAACTTGATCTGGCGCAACTCCATCTCAGACCTCTCTCTCACCCCGCAGCCCCTCGAACGAGCATCGCATCCCAACCCCGCCCAGTCTTCACAGCCAGCAACCATCTCCACACCCCAGCCCACCGGTACCCCCCACTACCAGGTAGCTGCAACGCTCCCGCAGTGCGGACCGGTCGCGGCGGGGACCAGTTGCACCCAACGCTGACGGACTCATGCTCCACCCCGCTCTCTGGCCGCCACGGCCAGGGCCCCGTCCGGGCAGTGCCAGTAGTGACCCTGGCTGCGGGCGGCCCCCCACAGGGTGGCGATGCAGTCGGCGCCGGCCTCGAGCCCGTTGGCGCCGCGGTATCCCCAAGGGGCGTAGTCGCCCATGAGGGTCTGGATCGGGCCCGCCCTGTACTGCCAGGCATGGGCCGTCTCGTGGAGGACCACGTAGCGCAGGCGTTCGGCGGTGGCGAAGGCCGTGGGCCCGACGTAGATCGTGCCGCTGCGGGAGTCGTAGATGCCCCAATGGCAGCACGCCTCGGGATGGAAGCCGACGACGTAACTCACGCCTGCGGCCCGCCAGTTCCAGCCGCTGGAGTCGGCGATCGCCTGCACCTGCCGGACCTGCGTTCCCGTGGTGGCAACGGAACGACGCTGACTGGCGGCGCTCGTCCTTCGAACTGGCGCCGGGTTCCTTCGATAGGCGGCCTGCACCATGGGAACCGACCGGGACGGCACGGCAGCTGCACCGCTTCGGACCACGGAGTTGAGGCCGGCGGCCAGCACGACGGCCAGGATGGCGCTGACGACGGCCCGGAGGCGTCTTCTCGAGATGATCGTTTCGCTCATGACCGGATGGTCGAGGAGGACGACCGGGCTCGGGACTGGCCAACGGAAGGGTCAGATCCGGCACGAAGAGCGGGCGGGGACGACTGCAGAACGCACTGTTGCAGCCACCCTGCGGGTCAGTTTCCAGCTAGCCGGGATGCGCGACGCCGACCCCGCCGCAATCCTCACAGCTATGGCCCTGCGCTGCCTCATCGTTGACGACAACACCGGATTCCTCCGGTCGGCGCGCCTTCTCCTCGAGCGCGAGGGCATCGAAGTCGTGGCTGTCGCCTCCACCGGGGACGAGGCGCGCCGCCTCCGCGACGAGCTGCGGCCCGACGTGATCCTGGTCGACGTCGACCTCGGCTCGGAGAGCGGGTTCGAGGTGGCCGGGCGGTTGCGGGAGCACACCGGTACGGCACTGCCGGACGTGATCCTGATCTCGCTCCACGCCGAGGAGGACCTGGCCGAGATGATCGCCGTCAGTTCGGCGGTCGGCTTCATCGCCAAGTCGCTTCTCTCGGCCCGGGCGATCCACGAAGTTCTCGACCGGCCTCGAGGAACGTGACGCGGCCGTGGGTCAGCCAGCCGCCACTCCCGGCCAGAGGGTGTTGATCACGTCTCGGATCCAGGCGCGGTCGGGTTGACCCTGATGGGTGTAGTGGCCGAAGTAGGCGCCGAGGATCAGATCGGCGACGACGGGAGCCCGCACGTCGCGGCGGACCTCGCCCCGGCGCTGGCCGTGCCTGATGATGTCCTGCACGGCTCGCACGGCGGCGGCACCGACGGTGGTGCGCCAGTGATCGAGCAGCTCGGGATGTTCGGCTTCCTCGGCCAGGACCACGCCGGTCATGGCGAGGCCGATGGCCCGGCCGGTGTCGACGAGATCGGTGAGCAGACGGGTGAGATCCGTCTTTGTGTCGCCGGTGTCGGGGGGGTGGGTCAGCATGGGCAGGCGGGGGATGGCCGCCACGGCGAGGTCGTGCTTGGTGGGGTGGCGGAGGTACACGGTGGGCTCGGTGACGCCGGCGGCGGCGGCCACCGCCGCGACGGTCATCCCCCGGTAGCCGCGCTGGGACATCAGGGTGGCGGCGGCGTCGAGGATGGCCGTGTCGATCGCCACTTTCCGGGGCCGGCCCCTTTTTACTTTTGTTGTCACTAAGCTAAAGTATATACTCAGACAAGGAGGCCGAGCCATGACCAAGCCGATGGTGACGGGAGTGGACGGGACGGCCGACAGCCTGGCCGCCCTCAGCGCGGCCGCGGAGTTGGCCGAGGAGTCAGGAAGTCGGCTGGTCGTGGTCCACGTCCGCCATGAGAGTGGCGTCGTGGCCGCCAACAGCGCCCTGGCCGGCGCCGGGGTCGCCGTCAACGAGGCCCTCGACGAGGTCGAGGCGATGAGTCGGGAGCGGGCCGCCGATGTCCTCGCCGGCCGCAAGGTGCGGTGGCGGTTCGAGGTCGCCTTCGGCGATCCCGCCAGCGAGTTGATCGGCGCCGCCCGCCACCACCGGGCCAACACCATCGTGGTCGGCGGTCGGACCCACGGCGTCGTCGGTGGCCTGGTCATGGGCTCCGTCGCCCAGAAGCTCGTCCGCCACTCCCCGGTATCCGTCCTGGTCGTCCGGGACGGTCAACCCCACGCCCTGCCGATGGCAGCTAGCCGGTAGACGGCCTTCCAGCGGGCCGCCAGTGCAGATGGGCGCTGGCCGTGAAGACAGGCGACCGCTCCGGCGCGACAGTCAGGCCATGGAGTTGCGCCAGATCAAGTTCTTCATGACGGTGGCCGAGGAAGGGCATTTCGGCCGAGCGGCGGAGCGCCTACATGTCGCTCAGCCGGCACTGTCCCAGCACGTCGGTCGCCTGGAGCGTGAGCTCGAGGCCCCGCTCTTCGACCGGTCGGCCCGCCCGATGCGGTTGACGCCGGCGGGGGAAGCGTTCCTGGAGGTCGCCCGGCGGGTCTCGCGCCAGGTGGACGGGCTCAGCCTCGGCGTGCACATGCCCGTGGTGGCGCCGGTGCTCCCGGTGCTCCTCGCCCACTGGAGCCGGCTGCATCCGGCGGTAAAGCCCCGGCTCACCTCGGGGCGGCCCGACGAACTCGTCGAGCTCGTGCGGCGCCGGCAGGTCGACGTGGCGCTGGTGGACGGTCCGGTCCGCGACCCCGGCCTCACCACCACCCTGGTGCTGGAGGACGAGCTCGTCATCGTGCTGCCCACCCACCACGCGCTGGCCCGAGAGGACAGCCTGGCGCTCGACAGCCTTCGTGGGGAACAGTTCGTGGCCGTCGCCGGGAGTTCCTCGAGGAGCCTCCACGACCGGTTCATCGAGTTGTGCGGGGCCGCCGGCTTCCGGCCGGAGATCATTCTGGAGGTGGACGACCCCGACCTCGTCCCCATGGCCGTGGCCGCCGGAATCGGGGTGGGCCTCGCCGGCCGCGCCTCGGTGACGGGCCGGGCCCTGCCCGGTCTGACCTGGCGGCCTGTGGCCGACGATCGGGCCAGCATTCCTCTGATTGCGGTGACGGCCGGGGATGGGATGACCACCCAGACCCAGGAGTTCCTTCACCTCATCGAGACCCTCCGCCACGGCAGCCGCTTCCTGCCGCTGACCACCGTGGACCTGACCGATCCGCCCCTCGGCGACCCGGCTGACGGCCGGACGGCGCGGCGGGCCCTCCAGCAGGTCGGCTGACCCAATGATCCGCGACGCCGTCCCGCTCCGCTGCCTCATCGTTGACGACAATGCGGGTTTCCTCCACTCCGCCCGGCTTCTTCTGGAGCGCGAGGGCATCACGGTCGTGGCCGTCGCTTCGACCGGTGACGACGCGCTGCGGAAGGCAGAAACGCTGGGGCCGGACGTCGTGCTCGTCGACATCGACCTCGGCGGCGAGAGCGGCTTCGACGTGGTCGGACGGCTGCACTGCCGGCTCGGCACGTCGCCGTCGTCTGTGATCCTGATCTCCACCCACGCCGAGGACGACTTCGCCGATCTCATCGCCACGACCCCGGTCGCGGGGTTCATCTCCAAGAGCCATCTTTCGGCTGGTTCCATCCAGCGGCTTCGTCGAGGATGCTGACCAGCCACTCGCGGCACTGATCGAAAGGGTTGCAGCAATGAACGGATCAAGCGAGGAACTCTCCTCGACCGCTCTCCGGTGCCTCGACGGGCAACTGGGGGAGGCTCTGGATCTCGCGGTGTCGTGCCGTCTGCTGTCCGACCGCGCCCGCTCCGGCGGGGATGCCCTGACCGCCGTGACGCTGCACCAGCTGGCGTCCGACCTGACCGATCAGGCGGCCATCCTCGCCCCCCTCGTCCGCTGCGAGGTTCCCGCCCGGGCCAGGCCGTCCTCCGAGGACTCGTCCTCCGACTCCGACACGTGGCTCGCGGCGCTCGACGCTCGCCTCGGCCGAGCGGCGCTGGTGGCCCAGACCGACGCCATGTCCCCCGACCTGGAGGCGACCGTCGTCGGGCTGCTGTCGGCCCTCGCCGCCCTCTACCGCACCCGGCGCGAGCTGCTCCTCGTCTCCACGCTGCTCGACGCGGCGTGAAGGGGGCCGGGCGGCAGCTCTGCCGCCCGGCCGAGCGCACCGGAGCTGCGCACCTCGGCGATGCGGTCCCGATCGAAGTGGAGGACGTCGCGCAGGATCTGCTCCGTGTGCTCCCCGAGCAGCGGTGACGCCACCACAACGGTCGGGCTGTCCGACAGCTTGATCGGATTGCCCACCGACAGGTGGCGGCCGCGGGCGGGGTGCTCCACCTCGACGATCGTGCCGGTGGCGCGCAGCGACGGTTCGGCGGCCAACTCCTCCATGGACAGGATGGGACCGCCCGGGATGTCGTAGGCGTTCAGGACGTCCATGACCTCGAACTTCGACCGGGTCATCGTCCATTGCTCGATGGTGTCGAAGATGGAGCCCAACCGGGGAAGGCGCGCCTCCGGCGTGGCGTAATCGGGATGCGCGATCCACTCCTCCCGGTTGATGACCGCGCAGATCCTGTCCCAGACCGGAGCCTGGGCGATGAAGTAGACGTAGGCGTTGGGGTCCGTCTCCCAGTTCTCGCATCTCAGGATCGCACCGGGTTGCCCGCCCCCCGAGGCGTTGCCGGCCCGCGGCACGCTGCTACCGAACACGCCGTTCGGGTATTGCGGGTACTCCTCGAGCGGTCCGTGCGCCAGGCGCTGCTGATCGCGCAGCTTCACGCGGCAGAGGTTCAACACGCTGTCCTGCATGGCCACCGTCACCTTCTGGCCGCGGCCGGTGCTCGTCCGCTGATGGAGCGCGGCGACGATGCCGAGGGCGAGGTGGAGACCGGAGCCGGAGTCGCCGATCTGCGCGCCGGTCACCACCGGCGGCCCGTCGTCGAAGCCGGTGGTCGACGCCGAGCCGCCGGCACACTGGGCGACGTTCTCGTACACCTTGGCGTGCTCGTAGGGACCGGGCCCGAACCCTTTGATCGACGCCGCGATCAGGCGGGGGTTGAGGGCCTGGAGGCGCTCCCAGGTCAAGCCCATGCGCTCCAGCACGCCGGGGGCGAAGTTCTCCACCAGCACGTCGCAGCACTGCACGAGCTCCTCGAGCACGGTTTTCCCGGCGGGATTCTTCGTGTCGAGGGTGATCGAACGCTTGTTGTGGTTCAGCATGGTGAAGTAGAGGCTGTCGACGTCGGCGATGTCCCGGAGCTGACCGCGGGTGATGTCCCCGGTCCCCGGTCGCTCCACCTTGATCACGTCGGCGCCGAACCAGGCCAGAAACTGCGTGCAGGCCGGCCCGGACTGCACATGCGTGAAGTCGAGGACGCGGACGCCTTCCAGGGCCATACCCACCGTTTTCTCCCGGTCCGGGTTCACGTGTACATGGTCTGCGCCCTGGTCCCGGCGCGCATTGACGCAGCGTGACACTCACGCCGCCCGTCCCGCACCACGCGATCGAGCAGTTGTCGACTCGTACCCGGTAGCAGATAGCTCACGTTTCCGGCCCGCCGGGATTCTGGATGGGCGCTAGCTGGGAAGACGGGGATCGCTCGTGGCGCGATCGTCGACCCATGCTCGAACAAAGCGAACTCTCCCCGACCGCTCTCCGTTGCCTCGACCTGCAACTGGCGGAAGCACTCGATCTCGCGGTCTCGTGCCATCAGCTCTCCGATCGGGCACAGTGCGACGGTCAGGACCTCATGGTCGTGGTCCTGCAGAAGCTGGCCTCCGACCTGACCGATCTGACCGCCTTTCTCCTCCCGCTCGTTGGTCTCGAGCACCGCGCCAGGACGCCGCCGCTCCCGGACGGGCCCTCCTCCGGCACGGACGGCTGGATCGCCAGGCTCGAGAACCGGCTTGGCCAGGCCGGGCTGCTGGCCGAGATCGACGCCATGTCCCCCGGTCTGGAGGAGGGCGTCGTACGGCTGCTGTTCAAGCTCGCCGCTCTCTATCAGAGCTGCCGGGAGCTGCTCCTCGCCTCCGCCGCGAGGGACCGGGCCTGACCCATTCTCGGACTACTCGATCGCGTGGTGCGCCCCCGGCGCCGGAATCTCATGATGGGCCGCACCAGGCGCCTGTGCTGCGGCGCGCCCTGGGGGAATCCCCAACGAGCCCATCGGAGGATCGTCCTATGAGTCACAGGATCACCGGTCATGTCCGCCGCAACGCCGTGGGGTACCTTGCCCTCGCCGCGTCGGTCAGCATTGTGGGCCTCAAGCCCGGGGATGGCCGCCCAGCCGCCTCGGCGAAACCCGCCGTCACCCGATTCCAGCTCGCCGACCAGAGCAGCGACGGATCGCCCAACGACGGATCGCCCAACGACGGATCGCGCAGGGATGGATCGCGCAGGGATGGATCGCGCAGGGATGGATCGCCCAGGGACGGATCGCCCAGCGACGGATCGCGCAGGGACGGATCGCCCAGCGACGGATCGCCCAGCGACGGGTCGCCCAGCGACAGCACGGCCACGAGCACGACCGCAGCGCCGTCGTCCGGCAACATCGGTGCCCGGGCCCATGGAACGTCGGTCGTGGCGAAGCACGGCGGATCGACCGACATCCCGCTCAGCGGCGATTCCTGGACGCAGTCGCCGCAGGAGCTCGACCTCGTGGCGGGGACCATGGACGTCGGCATTCCCTCCAGCTGTACCGGAGGTTTCGCCAATGCGCTGACGTTGTCGGTTGACGGAAAGGCGACGACGTTCGCCGCTGCTCCCGGCCCGCCGACCTCCTCGGGCACCGTCACCGTGCCGTTCCTCATCGGCACGCTCAGCGAGCCGGGCAAGGGTACCCAGCACAAGCTGTCGGCGAAGTTCGCCAACTCCTGCACGAAGAACGGCGAGGACTTTACGATCAAGGCCGTCAATGTCGACATCCTGAAGTTCAACTGACTGCCGCGCCCGGCAAGGGCAGGAGGATCGACGGCCGGCCCGGTCGGACCCGGGCCGGCCGTCAGCGCGAGCTCGGCTGGACCGGGCCCGAGGTGGCCGCGGCCACGTCGATCCGGCCGTAGCAGTCGGGGCTGCCCTCGCCGCAGTGGACGGTGCCGTCGGAGGTGGAGAGCAGTCGTTCAACGGCGCCGACGCCGTTGTAGCCCTCGGCCAGGAGGAGGGCGATCGCCCCGGAGGCGTGAGCGGCGGCCGCCGTCGTCCCCGCCCCGGCCCGGTAGGCGTCGTGACGGCCGGGGGCCCAGAACGTCGAGAGGACGGCGCCGGCCGGCGTTCCGGCGCTCCCGCCGGGAGCGAGGACGGCCAGCCGGGCGTCGCCGGTGGGGGGCGAAGACGGCGACATGCGTCCGTCGGCGCTGGTGGCCCCCACGACGACGGCGTTCAGTTCGCGGTCCGAAGCCGGGGCGAGCCCGAGCCCGAGGCGGCCCGGCGTTCCGGCGGACAGGACGGGGACGGCGCCGCGGCTCCAGGCGTAGTCGATGCCTTCCCGGATGGCCGACCGGCCGACACCGCCGAAGGTCATGGACGGATCGTCGAGGCTCAGGTTCACGACCCGGGCGCCGTGGTCCACCACCCACTTCATGCCGGCCACGACGTCGGCCACGGTGGCCACGCCGGAGCCGGTCATCACCTTGGCCACCACCAGTTCCGCGTCCGGCGCGACCCCGGCGATGCCCCGACCGTTGCCCCGCACGGCGGCGGCGATGCCGGCGACGTACGTGCCGTGGCCGTTGTCGTCTTCGCCGGAGCCGCCGCAACGGGCCGCGTCGCCCGCCGCGCCGAGGCAGCTGGTGTGAGCGACGACTTTGCCGGCCAGGTCCTCGTGGGCGATGTCGACCCCGGTGTCGACGATGCCGATCCGCACACCGGCGCCGGTGGTGCGGGTCCAGGCGTCGGGAACCCCGACCTGGGCCAGACCCCACTGGCTGGGGAAGTCCGGATCGTCGACGCTGGCCCGGGCGGGAGCGGCGGCGGAGGCGGAGGCGGCCAGCGTGACCGGGAGCGCGGTGGCCGCCATCGCGGCGACCACCTGACGCGCTCTCGAGATCGGCTCGCCCCTCCGCTGTGCCATGCGGTCCAGCGTGACGGAGCGGAGAGGTACCTACATCACGCAACCGCGCAGTCTCTGGTCCTTCCGGGCTCTAGTCGAGCGTGGGGCACTCAGCCGGCGCCGGCTCGAAGTCGCGGGGAACGAGGAGTCCCTCCGTGGGCTGGCCGTGGGGGACGTTCGGGAAGATCACGGTGATCTCAACGGGCTCGCTGCCCTCGTTCCTCGCCAGCTGGGGACCCTTGTGGTCGGGATGGGTGCTGTGCTCGCCGGCGGCGTGGTAGTAGGCGTTCCCGGCTTGCCACACGATCTTTTCGGTGCAGCTCATGTACTGCGTGAGCGCGCCCTTCTTCATCAACACGTAGGCGTCGGCCGGGTGGTGGTGCCAGCCGCTCGACCACCCGGGCTCGAGGATGAGCGTCTGCATCACGACGTCCTTGCCGGCCTCGATCGGGACATGTTCCGAGGTGTACGCCGTCGCCCGGGCGTCCTCCTTCATGGAGTAGGTCGCGGGCGGGCCTCCGAAGGCCGCCGAGACAGATACGAGGACGACTGCGCCCGCCAGGCAAACGGAGACGAGCAGGTTGCGTTTCACGTTGGTACCTCCGACTCTGGTGTGGTGGGATCTGGGAATGTGGTGCGTCAGTCGGGCTCCAACAGCCTCATGACGTCATCGATCAGCGGACCCGCCGGGCTGGTGTCGTCGCCCGGGTCGTGCTCCTGTCCCCCGGCACCGGGGTGGTGCTCGGGCTCGTGCTTGTGGCCGCCACCGCAGGTGCCGTCGTCGGGGACGGCGCCGTCGGGTTCGTGCTCGCGGTGGGCGCGGGCGTGATGCGGTGCCGGACCGTCGGCGGTGACGGCTTCGGCGGTGGCGGTGTGGCGGTGCCCCGCAGCCGGCCCGCCACCCGGCGCGAAGGCTCTGTGACCGTGGTCGTGGGCCTCTGACAGGTCGACGACGTCTGTCGGATGGGAATGACCACGAAGGCCGCTGTCGTCGACGCTGGACGCCCGCGCCGCGGCGTGGTGGTCGGCGGCCTGGTGGTCGGCGGCGCGGTGGTCGGCGGTCCCGTGGTGTTCGGCCACGGCCTGGACCTCCCCGCCGTGGAGGTGGACGTGCTCGTCGTGCGTGTGGTGGGCCAGGAGACCCGAGACGCCGAGCCCCCAGGCGCTGGCGGCGATCACGACCGAGGCCAGGGGACCCGTCGAGAGGGCGATGCGCCGGCCGGCCTCGGGGAGGGCGGCGAGGAGCCCGGCGCCGGCGACGATGCCGAGCTCGAGGAGGGTCGAGATCCCGTCCTTGAATCCGATGGCCTCGGCGGCCGCCGCGCCCTCCACCGGCAGGCCCACGGTGCGGGACAGCAGCCAGATGACGGCGACGGCTCCGTTGAAGCCGGCGGTGGCGGCCACCCAACGCCCGGAACGGCCGCGGAGCACGGCGGCGGCCAGGCCGCTCTGGACGCCGGCGACGACCAGGAAGAAGGCGACGTGGAGCGGGAGACCCTGGTGGTCAGCGGCCGCCGAGGCGTGAATGACGGCCGAGGCGAGCGCCATGCAGGCAAGGCTCCACCGCAGCAGTCCCTCGACGTCCCGATCCGCCATGCCGGCTGTTCCCCCGTCTCCCCCGAACCCGGTAAGTAACAGCCTCGCGTCTTCACTATACGGAAGTCAAGGGATAAGCTTTCCACTATGCGAAAAGTAAGAGGCCCGTCGTTCCCGAGCCAGTACCTTTGCTCGATGGGTCTGGAGCTTCCCGAACAGAAGGGCGGGCTGGGGACCGTCCGGAACGCGACGCTCCTGCTCCGGATGCTCAGTGGGGGTGAGCGGTTCCAGACACTGAGCTCCCTCGCCGAGGCGAGCGGCTTGTCGCTGGCGACGACGCACCGGGTGCTCCGTTCCCTGGCTCAGGCGGATCTCGTCGTCCAGCATCCCCAGTCCTCCCGCTACAGCCTCGGCCCCGGGCTGCTCCGTCTCAGCGGGGCGTACCGGGACCGCCTGCCGCTGCTGCAACTGCTGGCGCCGTACCTGGTCGAGGTGCGGGACAACACCAAGGCCACGATCGAGGTGTCCCAGCTCGTCCAGGGTCTGGTGGTGATCGCCGATCGCGTCACGGGTGAGAACGTGACCCGGGTGTTCCGCGATCTCACCAGCTTCCATCCGCCGCTGCGGTCGGCGGCGGGCCGGGTCCTGCTCGGCCACGCGGAGCTCGAGATCTGGAGCGACGCCATCGCCACCGCCGAGGCCGCCGCTCCACCCACCGCGGCGGACCGCCAGCGGTGGGCCGAGGCGCCCTACGTGGTGCACCTCCTCGAAGACAGCGGGGAGTTCCAGGTGGCGGTGCCCGTGCGGGACCGGGCCGGGCGGGTCGTCGCCGCCTTGTCGGCCACCGCCCGGGTGCCCTTCCTCGGCGAGCAGGACGCCCGCATGGAGGAGCACATCGCCCGGCAACTCCAACGGACGGCCGAGATGGTCCGCAATTCCCTGACCGATGAGTGACCGACCGATGAGTGACCGACCGATGAGTGACCCCGACCGGCTGGCCTCGGGGGAGGCCGGTGAACCTCCCGAGTTCCTCGCGCAGTGGTCAGAAGCCGCCGGACGCCTCTCGTGGGACCACGCCTGGACGACGGTCTTCGAGCCGGACGGTCCCTCCGGCCGGTGGTTCGTCGGCGGGGAGTTGAACGCCGCGGTCAACTGCGTCGACCGGCACGCCGCCGGCCGGGGCGGCGCCGTCGCCATCCACTGGGAGGGGGAACCCGGCGATCGGCGAAGGATCTCCTACGGGGAGCTGGAGGGGGACGTCCGGACCTTCGCCGCCGCGCTCGACCGCCTCGGCGTGGGCCGGGGTGACCGGGTCGCCCTCTATATGGGCTGGATCCCGGAAGCCGTGGTGGCCCTGCTGGCCTGCGCCCGATTGGGGGCCGTCTCCACCCTGGTCCCGCTCTCCCTCCCCGCCGAGGCGCTCGCCGACCGCCTCGCCGCCTTCCGGGCCAAGGTCCTCGTGACGCAGGACGGCGCGTGGCGTCACGGCGGGGCGGTGGCGCTCAAGGCGCGCGCCGACGAAGCCCTGGCGACCTTGACCGAACCGGGATCGCTGGACGCCACCGTGGTGGTCCGGCGGACCGGGACGGCGGTGGACTGGTTCGAAGGCGACCACTGGTACGACGAGCTCGTGGCTCAGGCGGCGGCGGACACCGGGGCTCGGGAGCCTCACCTGCCTTCCCCGACGCGC
>JAUZEY010000026.1 GCA_030838785.1 Actinomycetota bacterium
GTGCTGGCGGCGCCGCCGGCGTCCTCGGCCACGGCCAGGACCGTGAACCCCTGAGACTTCAGTTCGTCGTAGAGGGCCTGCCACCCGGGCAGGTCAAAGCGGCAGCCTCAATACGAGCCCCAGGCGAGGAGCACCACCTTCCGGCCCCGGAAATCGGACAGGGCGTGAAGGTTGCCGTCGAGATCGGGGAACGTGAAGTCGGGGGCTTCGACCGACGTCGGCCCGGCCGCGCCGGGGCCGGGCACGAAGGCGACGAGGCCGCGCTCCGCGTCGGCGGCTTCGGCGAGACCGAGATGACGGCCGAACGCCGACAGGTTGAAGCCGTCGTCGCCGGACCATGTCGACCCGGGCGGCAGCGGGACACAGGTCTCGCCGGCGCACACCCCTTCGGGGCGCAGGTCCCAGCCGGTGGCGGACGGCAAAGCCTCCGCCGGCACCCAGACGTCGCCGTCGCGCCAGCGGGCGCCCTCGACCTCGACCTCGTTGTCTGCGTAATTGACGACAACCATCGCCTACCTCGTCTCGGGGGGATCAAGCGGACCGGCCGGCCGCCGCTCGAGCGGCGGCCAATTGTGCCAGACGGGCCTGGACGTCGTCCTCGCCGCCCTCGAGGATCCAGTTCCCCTCCGCCGACAGACGCCAGGCCCGGCAGCCGGGCGACAGGTTCACGTCGAGGATCTCCTGCAGCCGGGCGGCGAGGTCCGGGTCCTCCACCGGGGCCAGCACCTCGACCCGGCCGTCGAGGTTGCGGGGCATCATGTCGGCCGAGCCGATGTAATACCGAACGGGCGCCTCGACACCGTTGCCGAAGGTGAAGATCCGGGAGTGCTCCAGGTACCGTCCGAGCACCGACCGCACCCGGATCCGCTCCGACAGGCCGGGGGTCTCGGGCCGGAGGCGGCAGATGCCCCGGATGATGAGGTCGATTTCGGTGCCGGCGGCCGAGGCGCCGTAGAGCGCCTCGATCACCCGCTCGTCGACGAGCGCGTTCATCTTCATCACGATGCGGCCTCCGTCTTCGGCGGCGGCCTCCCCGATGAGTTCGATGATCCGGTCCCGCATCCGCAGCGGCGCGGTGAGGATCTTGCGGAAGTTGGTGCTGCGGCTGTAGCCGGTCAGGTAGTTGAAGAGGTCGGACAGGTCGGCGCCGAGGTCGGGGTCGGCGGTGAGCAAGCCGATGTCCTCGTAGAGGCGGGCCGTCGAGGTGTTGTAGTTGCCGGTGCCGACGTGGCAGTAGCGCCGGATGCCGCCCGGCTCGGACCGCACGACGAGCGCCGTCTTGGAGTGGGTCTTGAGCCCGACGAGGCCGTAGACGACGTGGACGCCCGCTTGCTCCAGCGCCCGGGCCCAGGCGATGTTGGCCTCCTCGTCGAAGCGGGCCTTGAGCTCCACTAGCACGGCCACCTGCTTGCCCCGCTCGGCCGCCCGGATGAGGGCCTTCACGATCGGGCTGTCGCCCGACGTGCGGTACAGCGTCTGCTTGATCGCCAGCACGTGGGGGTCGACCGCCGCCTGACGGATGAAAGCCTGCACGGTATCGGCGAACGAGTCGTAGGGGTGGTGGACCAGCACGCCCTTCTCGGCCAGGACGGTGAAGATGTCGACCGTCCCCTCCTCCACGCCGGCCAGCCGGGCCGGGACGACCGACGGCCACGGCGTGTCCTTCAGATCGGGCCGGTCGATCCCGTACAGCTGCCCGAGGCTGTCGAGGTCCAGGAGCCCGTCGATCTCGTAGACGTTCTCGGGGGTCAGGTCGAGCTCCCGGACCAGCAGGTCGCGGATCTCGGCCGGCATGCCCGGGTTGATCTCGAGGCGGACGGCATGCCCGAAGCGGCGCCGCCGCAGCTCCATCTCGATGGTGGCCAGCAGGTCGTCGGACTCCTCGTCGGCCACGCTCAGGTCGGCGTTGCGGGTGACCCGGAACGGGCAGTGCAGCTCGACCTCCATCCCCGGGAAGAGGCGGTCGAGGTGGGCGGCGATCACCTGTTCCAGGGGCACGAAGCACGTGCCGTCATTACTCCGCACGAACCGGGGGAGGAGCGGCGGCACCTTGACGCGGGCGAAGCGCCGCTCGTCCCGCTCCGGGTCGCGGACCATGATGGCCAGGTTGAGGGACAGGTTCGAGATGTAGGGGAACGGGTGGCCGGGGTCCACCGACAGCGGGGTGAGGACGGGGAAGATCTGGTCCTCGAAGTACCGCCCGAGCTCCTTCTGGTGGCTCTTCTCCAGCCCGGCCCAGTCGAGGAGCCGGATCCCGGCCGCGGCCAGGGACGGTTGGACCTCGTCGCGGAAGACGTCGGTCTGGCGGAGGACGAGCTCCTCGGTCCGCTTGCGGATCGAGCCCAGCTCCTCGTGGGGGTCGAGTCCACCGGTGGCGGCGGCCCCCAACCCGGCGGCGGCCCGGTCGGCCAGCCCCGCCACCCGGATCATGAAGAACTCGTCGAGGTTGCGGGAGAAGATGGCCAGGAACTTGACCCGTTCCAGCAAAGGGAGCTTGCGGTCCTCGGCCAGGCAGAGCACCCGGCCGTTGAAGTCGAGCCAGGACAGCTCCCGATCGAGGTAGCGGAGGGCCCCGTCCTCGGTCATCGAACCACTTTCTTCTCCGCGGCGACACCGATGCGGTCGGCGGCCATCAGGGCCGCCCCGATCGAGCCGCCCCGATCGCCGAGCGAGGCGGGGACGATGCGCAGCTCGGGGTTGCGGGGGAACACGTCGGCCCGGCAGGCCTGCTCGACCCGTTGCACGAAGGAGAGGCCAAGGCGGTCGGCGAGACCGCCGCCGACGATCACCAGCGGCACGTCGAGCAGCGACGTGGCCGAGGCGATCGCCACCCCGAGGGCGCCGACCGCGTCGTCGATCAGTTCGATGGCCACGGCGTCGCCGGCGGCCAGCGCCTTCACGAACACCCCCGACGTCATCCGCCGGCCGGGTGCGAGGTCGACGAGGACGGTGTCGCGGCCCTTGCGCTCGAGGTCGCGGGCCCGGCGCTCCATGGCCGCCCGGCCGGCGTAGGCCTCGAGGTGACCTCGGCCGCCGCAGCCGCAAAGCCGGCCGCCCCGGCGGACGATCATGTGGCCGATCTCCCCCGCCGCGCCGGTGGGGCCGTGCCGGAGGACGCCGTCGAGCACCACGCCGGCGCCGATCCCGGTGCCGGCGAACACGCCGAGCAGGTTGTCGGCCCCTTTCCCGGCCCCCAGCCGGTGCTCGGCCAGGGTGCCCACGTTCACGTCGTTGTCGACGGCGACCGGCAGGCCGTCGAGCGCGGCCGAGAGCGCTTCGGCCACACCGAAGGGCTCCATCCAGCCGGGGAGGTTGGGGGCCTGGCGGACCGTCCCCTCGACCGGGTCGATCACCCCCGGGGCGCCGACGCCGATCCCGGCCACATCTTCGACCGGACCGAGAGCGCGCACGACGGCGGCCATGGCGTCGACCACCGCCAGCGGGCCGCCCTGCGTGGGTGTCTTGCTCTTGGCCTCGGCCAGGACGCCGTTTCCGTCGAAAACGACGGCGTAGATCTTGGTCCCACCGAGATCGATGCCGATCCAGCTCACTGCGGAGCCCCTTGTCGAATCGAGGACCGATCCGGAATCTAGGCGCTCCAGAGCTGGGTCGGCGAAGTCACGACGGTGTCTTGACCGAGGGTCACGACTTCGAGACGCCGCCCGAAGACCCGGTCCAGGAGTGCGGCCTGGCGGGAGGCGGCCCACTGCTCGACCTCGCAATTGCCGTTGCAGCGGGTGCGGAGCCGGAGGCGCCCGCCCGAGAGCTCCACGCCGACGCCCTCGACGACCTGGGATCGGCTCCGGTCCAGGGCCGCGGCAACCCGCAGGATGGCGGCCAGCTTGACGACACGGTCCCGTCGCTTCGGCGTCAACGAGCCGAACGGTTTGTGCGACAGCTTCGGGAAGCCCCGCCCGCCGTAGCGGGCCACCGCGGCCAGGGCCAGCACCTCCTCGGGGGCGAAGCCCCGGAGACGGCCGTGCTGGATCAGGTAGCTGGTGTGCTTGTGCTGGGCCAGGACCGAAACGTGTTCACCGATGTCGTGGAGCAGGGCGGCGTACTCCAGCAGCTCCCGGTCGTCGGGCCCGAGACGGTGCAGCCGCGGCCCGCCGTCGAAGATCTGCAGGGCCAGCCGGGCCACCTGCCGGGCGTGGGCCTCGTCCCAGTGGCAGCGCCGACCCAGCGCCTCGATCGAGGCCCGGCGGATGTCCCCGTCGGCGACGGGGGCGGCGTCGACCGGATGGAGCGCCCGGATCGCCTGGAGCACCATCCCCTCCCGCAGCGCCCACTCCGACACGGTCAGCTCGTCGAAGCCGAAGAGCTCCATGGCCGTGGCCAGCAACATGGCGCCGGCCGGCACGAGGTCGGCCCGCCGCAGCTCGAGCCCCGGGAACCGCCGCCGCTCGGACGCCGTGGAGGCGAAGAGCTGCTCGTGCAGGTCCAGGAACTCGAGGCGGGAGAAGGTGAACTGGTTGACGGAGACGGGAATGCCGCCACTCCGGCGGTAGGCCAGCATCCGGGCCAGATCGCAGAAGGTGCCGCCGGAACCGACGGCCAGCGACGGGCCGCCGGGCGCGCCACTGTCGAACTGGTCGGCGATCTCGCCCGCCACCGGCTCGAGCAGGTCGACGATGCGGGCCCGGAGCCGGCGCTGATCGCCCCGGGTCGGGGCGTCGTTGTGGACGAGCTCGGTCGTGAGCCGGGCAACGCCGAGCGGCAGGCTCTTCGCCCACCAGAGGGCGCAACCGTCGCCGACCATGACCTCGAGGCTGCCGCCGCCCAGATCGAGGGCCAGGACAGGACCCTTCTCCATGAGCACGCTGGCCCGCACCGCGGAGTAGATCAGGCCGGCCTCGGTCTCACCGTCGATGATGCGGGCCTCGATGCCGGTCTCGGCGGCCAGCTCGGCGGCCAGGCGGGGGCCGTTGCCGGCTTCCCGGAAGGCGCTGGTGGCGCAGGCCACGATGCGGGTCGCGCCCGCCCCGTCGGCCAGGGCCCGGAACCGCCGGACGGTGGCCAGCGCCCGGCGGACGCCATCGCGGCTGATGCGGCCCTCCCGGGCGACGTCGTCGCCGAGACGGAGCATCTCCTTTTCACGGACCAACGGGACGAACGACCCGTCGGGGCCGGCGTCGACAACGAGGAGGTGGAACGAATTCGTTCCGAGGTCGATGGCCGCGATCCGCATGCTCGCCTTCGAGGGTAAGAAACGGAGCTTTCGCAACCACGAAATTCGACCGAACCCCCGGTGAACTCCTGCTTCAGCCCAGCCACCCTCGCAGCGCCGGGTCGGCCGCCCGGGCCCACACCTCGGGCCAGGCGGCCCGCTTGGCCGCCGCCTCGGCCCGTTGCAGGCCGATCAGCTGGCCGATGAGCATGGCCTCCTTCGTCGACCGGGTCTTCGGCCCGGCCTGGCGGAGCCAGCCCTCCATGACGCAGGCGTCCTGGTGGTCGCCGAGGACGGTCTGGACGGCGGCGATCTGCTTGGCGAAGGCGGTGGCCCGCTTGCCGATAACGCCGGCCGCGCCCTCGGCGGCGTAACGGGTGTGCTTCGCCAGGATCCGCACGGCGTGCAGCTGCTCGTCGGCGGGGATCTCCGGCAGGGCTTTGACCGCCCGGGCCAGCCGGCGCCAGGGGCGCCGCACGAGACCGGGCAGGGCGTCGGCCGCCGCCTGGCGGGCTCCGGCGCCCTGAGCGGCGGCGGCGAAGCGCGGCTCGGAGGCCGCCTCCGTGAGCCGGTCGAGCAGAGCGACGTAGCGGGGGCTGTCCATCCCCTCCAGCAGCCGGACCCGGGCCGCCTCCCGCTCCCGGGCCAGCCGGGCCACGATGGTCTTCACCGCCGCCGCGTCCTCCTTGGGGAGGCCGGCGGCCTGATGTTCGAGCCGCTCCATGAGCACCTCGGTGTCGCGCACGTCACCCAGCAGCGCGGCGTACCACCCGGCTTCCTCCCGGAGCCCGGCCACCCAGTCGGGATCGAGCAGGGGCCGGAACGTGCGGAGGTCGGACCGCAGCCGCCGGGTGCCGACCCGGGCCTGGTGGACGTCCTCCGGGTCGTCGCCCAGGCGGACGCCAGAATCGTGGGCCACGATGCGGGCCAGAGCCTGGCCCACCGCCGCCTGCACCACCTCGCCCATGGTGGAGTCGGGGCCGGCCGCGGCCACCGCTCCGGGCAACGGCTCCAAGGCCCGGGGGCCCAGGGCCCGCACCACCTTCGGGGTTGTGTCGGGCGCGCCGGCGCCCGCGTCGCGGAGGCGTCCGACCACGGCCGGCAGCAGCTCGTCCGGCGCGTCGTCCTCGACCTCGACCTCGATCTCCCGGAAGCGCGACGCCAGGCGGCGGCCGTGGTACACGGAGACCTCGTCGTCGGCGATCTCCGCCACCTGCGCGCCGTCGATGATGAGGCCGACTCTCGACCGCTCGGTCTTCAGGCGGGCCACCGGCCCCAGCGGCTCGCTCCGGGCGTAGGCCCGGACCAGCGCCGCAGCCGGCTCGGGGATCGTGCCCGCCGGTCCTTCGAAGGTGATCTCCCGGCGGCTCGTCACCGGCCCGCTGTCGCCCTCGGGCAGCTTCACCGTCCACGGCGGGTCGTCGCCGAGCCGGTGGCGGAGACTGACCCCGGCCCGGGCCAGGCGGAGATCCCTGGTGTCGTAATAGGTGGCGTCGAGCTTCTTCATCGGGAGCGGCTCGACGCCCATCT
>JAUZEY010000029.1 GCA_030838785.1 Actinomycetota bacterium
ATCGAAGCTCTCCTCGATGACGACGTCCGGCTGGCCCTGGGGCGCCAAGGGCAGGAGTACGCGGAACTCGAGTATGCCGACGTCGACATGTACATCAAGCGCGTGATGACAGGCCTGCTCATCTGATTTCCCAGCGCTCGTCTCGGCCCGCCCAGACCTGCCAGACCTGCCCCGGCGGGCAGACCCATCGGCGGGCGAGCCTGCGACGCTCGAGGAGACCCCTGGCCACGCGCTCGGCCAGCGCCAGCCCCATGCCCGAGTCCGGCCGGTCCACCGGGCTGCGCAGCTCCGACCAGACGACCGGGAGCGGTGCGTTGCGAGCCAACGTCTGAATCCGGTTGCGGGCGGCGAGGAACCGGACACGATCGCTCCCCGGTCCGCCAGTGCTCGCCCCCCCGACGTGGCGGACCACCGCCGACGGGTCATACACGAACCGCAGGCCGCCCAGCCGAGCCCGCCAACACCAGTCGAGGTCTTCGTAGTAAGCAAAGTAGGACTCGGCCAGGCCCCCGATCCGCTCGAAGGTCTCGGCCCTGGCGACCATCGCCGCACCGGTCGTCCCGAAACGCTCCGCCGGTTCATCGAAAGCGCCATTGTCGTGGGCTCCGAACCCGTAGTCGCCGCCAAAGCCGCAGGCGCTCAGGTAGGAGCCGGCGCAGCTGATGAGATCGAGAGTCGCCACGACGGGGATGGGCTCGCCATCGACCCTGACCTCGGACACGCTCTCCTGCTCCCCCAGGGGGACGTAGACCGGCCCAGACCCGGCGGTCCACCGGAACTCCGTCGCCGTCCCACCCTGGCCGCGGCGCTCGAGCCCGTGGACGCCGGCACCCCGTACCCCGCCGAGCGGCACCACCCGGCCGTCAAGCTCCACCCGCTCGATCATCCGCCCGAGGGGCCGCCCGTCGGGAGGCGCGAAGTGGGGCTCCTCGTCGAACCGGAGCTCGACGAACGAGGATTGAAAGAGGATCTTCGGCCCGACGGCCGCCACGTCGGGATCGGCGAGGGCCTTGCCGGCCGATGCCAGCCAGCCCGGCTCGGCGACGGCGTCATCGTTGAGCAGCGCCACCAGGTCACCGGTAGCCCGGCGAACGCCGGCGTTGACCCCTACGGCGAAACCCCGGTTCTCTGGCAGGACCTCGACCCGTACACCGCAGCGGCGCCCGACCGCGCCGACCGCGCCGCCAGGTGAGCCGTTGTCGACGAGAATCACCTCGTCCGCCTGCCCGGCCACCGACTGCAGGCACCGCTCCAGCCAGCCGTGCAGTTGATAGGAGACGACGACGACGCTGGTACTGCCGGTCACATCCCGGCCCCCGTCCCGACCAGGTCGACGAGGTGCCCAAGGAACGCGCCGTACGCCGCCTCGGCGTCGATCCCAGCCAGGCGGTCCCGGCCGCGGCAGACCATCTCTGCCCGCAGCCCCTCGGAGGTGAGGACCTCGGCCAGGGCTTCGGCGACGAGGAACGGGTCGTCGTCGGGCGGGAGCAGCAGCCCGGCGTCGCCCATCGTCTCGGAAACGGCTCCGTAGTCGCGGGCGACGACGGGCACGTCGAACGACATGGCTTCGAGCAATGGGACGCAGACCCCTTCGTGCTCGCTCATGGTGGCGAATACGTCGGCCCGGGCGTAGTAGGCGGCGAGCTGCTCCCTCGTCACCCACCCGGTGATCCGTGCCCGGTCCAGGTTGAGCTCGGCGACGTAGGTTTGCAGGGCGCGGCGGTACCGCTCGATCCGGCCCGGGCCGAGCAGCACCAGGTGGGCGTCGGGCAGCAGGTGGGTGGTCAGGGCGTGGTACGCGTACAGGAGGAGGTCAGGCCGCTTGTGGGGCAGTAGCTGGCCCACGAAGAGGATAAGCGGCCCGTCGAGGCTCTCCAGCTCGGCCACGGTGGCGACGTCGGGCTCGACCTCCCGAAGGGCGCTGACGTCGACCGGCAGCGGCGAAAGCCGGACATCTTGGTAGCCGAAGCTCTCAAGCTCCCGGGCGTTGTAGCGCGACACGGCCAGCGCCATGTCGGCCCTGCCGCGCAGCAGACACAGCTCTGCCCGGCCGCAAGCCAGAAGACCGGCGAAGGCGGGGTCGAGAGTGGCGAAATACTCGGCGGGGGTGATGTTGTGGTACACGAGTATCAGGCGTTCCGGCCGCCCGAGGAGGAATCGGGTGATCTCGGGCTCCCCGATGGACACGTGGTAGACAAGCAGGTCGTCAGGCTGAGCGCAGGCCTCGTAGACGGTGAGTGGGAACACCGTGCCGTGGAGAGCCGGGTCAACGTACCGGGCGAACAGGCCCGACGGCCCCACCCGCTGCAACAGCGTCTGGAAGCCGAGCGCGGCGCTCGTCACGGCGTCTCCGGGCGAGGCGGAGACGACGAGCTGGTGGATCTCCATCAGCGGATGGCGACCACGAGGTAGTCCTGCGGGGCGAATAGCAACTGGTTCAGGCGGCGCACGTTCTCGTTGTGCAACGAGGCGGCCGGCGAATCGGGCGGCGCCGGCTCGAGGGCGTCGCCGACCGGCGGGGGCGACCGCCATTCGATGTCGACATGGGCGAAGCCTGCTTCCCGGAAGAGAAAGGCGAGATAGGCGGGGTGGACCGGCCGCCAGTGGGTTGGGTCGAGGAACATGGCGTGGGCGAAGACGTAAAGGGATTGCGGGTTCACCGTCTCCACGAAGACCGTGCCGCCTGAACGGACCTTGTCGGCGGCCAGGGCCACGAAGTCGACAATCTCCTGGGCTGAGAAGTGCTCGATGACCTGGATGAGCACGATCCCGCCGAGCGATTGGTCGTCGAGGTCGCTCAGGTAGCGGATGGCATCTTCCTCGGCCACGGAGAGACCGCGCTCGGCGGCCCGCTTGACCAGGTCAGGGTCGATGTCGACCCCTCGGGCGCTTACCCCGGCCTCGGCCAGCAGTTCCAGGAACTCGCCACGGCCGCAGCCGACGTCGAGGACACGCTCGGTCCCGACGAGGCGCTGGGCCAAGCCTCGGTACCGCGCCAGCATTTCCTCCCGGGAGCCTCGGAAAGCGTCCTCGAACCGCTCGGAGGAGAACCACGGTTGGAACCCGGGGGCCCGCACCCGCCGGTCAGCGAACCCGGCCGCCGCCAGCACCCGCTCCTGGGCGGCCTGGCGTTCGTAGAGGGCGTCCAGGCTCTGGGCCACATCGACGTGGATGGTCTTCTCCAATTCCTGGACCGCCGCCACCAGCGCCTCGAGGGCGGCCTGGACGGGCCGGGCGAAGCCCTGCACCTGTTGGAGAATGCCCTCCGTCTGACGCCCGACCACCCGAGCGACCGTCTTGTGGAAGACCTCGCCGCCGGGCAGCCCAGAGACCGCCGGAATCCGCTTGGCCTCCAGAGGCAGGGCCTGACCGGCGGTGGCAACCGGGCCCTGGAGGTCGGGCAGGGGCGCCGGCGCCCGCCGTTGGTGGAGGATGCGCTGGAAGTGCCCTGTCATCTCCTCTTCGAGCCCAGCCGGGTAGGCCCCCGAGCGGCGGCGGGATGCAACCCGGGAACGGAGGCGGGCCACCAAGTCGTCGATGTCGGGCTTGCTCTCCACGTCCGCATGGTACTGCCGACTACCTTGATCACCATGCGCCTGCTCGTGACGGGGGGCGCCGGGTTCATCGGCGCCAACTTCGTGCACCACACCGTGGAGCACCACCCGGACTACGACGTCGTGGTGGTGGACGCCTTCACCTACGCCGGGCACCGGTCCAGCCTGGCGCCGGTGGCGGACCGGATCACCGTCGTTGAGGGCGACATCTGCGACGAGGCGGCCATGGACGAGGTGATGGCGGGCTGCGACGTCGTCGTCCACTTCGCTGCCGAGTCGCACGTCGACCGGTCGATCGACGATCCGGGGCCGTTCCTGCGGACCAACATCATGGGCACCGAGACGCTGCTGCGCCTCGCCCGCAAGCACAACGTCGGCCGGTTCCACCACATCTCGACCGACGAGGTGTTCGGGGCGCTCCCCCTCGACGGGGGCCGGTTCGACGAGGAGACGCCGTACTCACCCCGGAGCCCGTACGCCGCCAGCAAGGCGGCCAGCGACCATCTGGTGCGGGCCTACGGCGAGACGTACGGGCTGCCGTTCTCGATCACCAACTGCTCCAACAACTACGGCCCCTACCACCTGCCGGAGAAGGCCATCCCGCTGTTCGTCACCAACGCCCTCGACGGTAGGACCCTGCCGCTCTATGGGGACGGGCGGTCGGTGCGGGACTACCTCTTCGTCACCGACCACTGCCGGGCCATCGACCTCGTCGTCCACTCCGGCAAGGAGGGCAGCACGTACTGCGTGGGCGGCGGCGCCGAGCGCGACGGCGTGCAGCTGGCCGAGACGATCCTCGAGGTCCTCGGGATCCCCCGCGACCGGATCGAGTTCGTGGCCGACCGGCCCGGACACGACCGGCGCTACTCCATCGACGCCACCCGCATCGGCGAGGACCTCGGGTGGGCACCGAGCGTGTCGTTCGAGGAGGGCATCGCCGCCACCATCGCCTGGTACCAGGCCCACGAGGACTGGTGGCGCCCGATCAAGGACCAGACCGGCATCATCACCTGGGACCAGAAGTGAAGGCCCAAGAATGAAGGGACTCATCCTCGCCGGCGGTTCGGGCACCCGGCTCTACCCGATCACCCACGCCGTCAGCAAGCAGCTGATGCCCATCTACGACAAGCCGATGGTCTACTACCCGCTGACGACGCTGATGCTGGCCGGCGCGAGAGAGATCCTGATCATCACGACACCGTCGGACCAGCCCCAGTTCCAACGGCTCCTGGGTGACGGCGCCCAGTTCGGCTGCCAGTTCAGCTATGTCGTGCAGGAGGTCCCCAACGGTCTGGCCCAGGCCTTCGTCCTCGGGGCCGACTTCGTCGGCGGCGACAAGGTGGCCCTCGTCCTCGGCGACAACATCTTCTACGGCGCCGGCCTCGGCGATCAGCTCAAAGCTCACTGCGATCCCGACGGCGCGGTGATCTTCGCCTATCAGGTGTCGAACCCCAGCGACTACGGCGTGGTCGAGTTCGACGAAGGCTTTCGGGCAGTGTCACTGGAGGAGAAGCCGGCCGTCGCCAAGTCGAATTATGCCGTCCCCGGTCTCTACTTCTACGACAACGAGGTCGTCGCCCTCGCCGGCAAGCTCGAGCCGAGCGCCCGGGGCGAGTACGAGATCACCGACCTCAACCGGGCCTACCTCGAGGCCGGGAAGCTGAAGGTCGCCGTTCTCCCCCGGGGGACGGCCTGGCTCGATACCGGGAGCTACACCTCGCTGATGCAGGCGGCCCAGTTCGTCCAGGTGATCGAAGAGCGCCAGGGACTCAAGATCGGCTGTCCCGAAGAGGTCGCCTACCGCGAGGGGTACATCACCCGGGAGCAACTGGAGACGTTGGCCGGGTCGCTCATGAAGAGCGGCTACGGCCGGTACCTGATGCAGGTTGCGGCCGGCGGCGCGCCCGCCCGCTGATGACCTGGCGCCCGCTCTACCGGACGGCGAGGCCGACGATGGGGCGGTTGAGCGGGATGCCGCCGAGCCCGCCGAGGTAGGCGGCGGCGCCGAAGTTGTAGACGCCGCCGTCGTTGCCGATGATCCAGTAGCCGTTGCCGGTCGGCGTCGCGGCCAGGCTGACGATGCTGCCGGCGGTGGTGCCGGCCGGGGAGCCGTAGAACTGCGAGCCGCCGAAGGCGAAGACCCCGCCGTCGGAGGCCACCATCCAGTAGCCGTCGCCGTCGGGCGAGGGGGCCATGTCGACGATCGGCCGGTTCAGCTTGAGGTTGCCGGTCGACCCGAAGAACCGGGCGTCGCCGAAGGCGAAGATCCCCCCGTCCGAGGCGATCAGCCAGTAGCCCCGCCCGGTCGGCGTGGCCGCCATGCCGACGATCGGCTTGTTCAGGTGGAGGCTGCCGGTGGAACCCCGGAATCCGGCGTCGCCGAAGGCGAAGATCCCGCCGTCGGACGCCACCAGCCAGTAGCCCCGACCCGACGGCGTGGCCGCCATGCTCACGATCGGCTTGTTGAGCGACAGGGAGCCGGTGGAACCCCAGAACCCGGCGTCGCCGAAGGCGAAGATCCCCCCGTCCGACGCCACCAGCCAGTAGCCCTTCCCGGTCGGCGTGGCGGCCAGCCCGACGATCGGCCGGTTGAGCGTGATGCCGCCGGTCGACCCGAGGAACGTGGCATTGCCGTAGCTGAAGATCCCGCCGTCGGACGCCGCCAGCCAGTAGCCCTTCCCGGTCGCCAGGGGGAGGGCCGACGTGGCCGAGATGGCCGCCGTTCCCGGCGTGGCCGACAGCGGCCCGGCCAACGCGCTGCCCACCGCCCGGCCGACGTTGACCTCGCCGTTGCTGAAGTCGGTGCCCGTCCCGGCGATGGGCTCGGCGGTGGCCATCAGCCGGGCCGCCACCTGCGGGGCGGTGAGACCGGGGTTGGCCGCCCACACCAGGGCGGCGGCGGCCGAGACGATGGGTGTGGCGAACGACGTGCCGTCGGGCGTCACCCAGCAGTTCCCGTCGGTGCAGGGGGTGGCCAGGGTCAGGACGCCGACGCCGGGAGCGGCGATGTCGACCCAGGGGCCCCGGCGGGAGAACTTGGCCAGGGTGTCGTCGGTGCCGTCGACCGCCGCCACCGACAGCACGCCGTCGTACGCCGCCGGGTAGCTGGGGTCGCTGACCGGCTGGTTGCCGGCCGCCGACACGACCAGGATGCCCTTGCTCTGGGCGTACTTGATCTCGTCCTGCAGGGGGGTCGACGTCTTCGGGCAGAGGGTCTTGTCGGCCGCCGGGCAGTTGGGGTCCTGCTGGAGGGACAGGTTGATCACCTTGACCCCGGGATAGTCGGCGGCGTAGTGGATGCCCTTGGCGATGGTGCTGGCGAAGCCGGCGCCCTGGCTGTCGAGGACCCGCACCGACAGCACCTTGGTGTTCCATCCCAGGCCGGCGATCCCGATGCCGTTGTTGGGCGTGGCGGCGATGAGGCCGGCGACGGCGGTGCCGTGCCCCTCGGGGTCGGGCGTGTTGTCGCCGGAGAAGTTGGCGCCGACGATGACCTTGCCGGCCAGGTCGGGCTGGGTGGCGTCGACGTCGGTGTCGACCACGGCCACCAGCATGTTGGGGTCGCCGTGGGTCACCGCCCAGGCGTCGGCGGCGCCGATGTGCATGAAGTCGGACTGGCTGTAGATGCGGGAGGTCGTGCCGCCGTCGAAGGTCAGGGCACAGCCGGAGAAGCAGCGCTCGTTGACCGGAGGCGGGCTGGCGCCGGCCCCGGCGCCGATCGGCTTCTTGGACGGGACGAGCGCCGCGGTGTTGGCCGGGGGCATCTCGGCCGACCGGAAGCGGACGTCGGCCTCCACATGGGCCACCGAAGGGTTCTGCCCGAGCTTCCTGGCCGCGGCCGGGCCCTGCCCCTGGGTGACGTCGACGTCGAACACGCCGGGCCGCCCGGAGCCGGCGTGGCGGCCGCCGACCGACGCCGCCAGGGCGTTCTCGGCGTTGCGCCCGGCCGGGCGGGTCGTCCGCACCACCAGCCGGTCGATGCCGTCGGGCACCGGCGTCGTGCGGGCGGCGGCGCGGCGGGGTCCGGACGGCTGATTGGCGGCGATCGCCGGCACCAGCCCCGCGCCGGCCAGCACCAGCCCGACGAGAGCGGCGGCGAGCGCCGGACGGCGCGCCCTGCGCCCTCCAGCCACGGTCCGGTGACCTCGGTTGATGGTGCCTCCCAGTGGCGGCGGCGCCCTGCGGGAGAGGCACAGCCGAAACGACTTGCGGCGACAGCCGCCGAACTGCCCGAACCGAACGAGGGGGACGGCTCGGGCGAACGTGACCGCGCCGGACAACTCTGACGAGGGACGAAGTCATATTCGTCACCGTCCGGCCCGATTCCCCCCGGGTCGGGTCGGCTTTCTCGCCCGATTTAGGGCTTCGACTGGGCGGCGCTGGGAGGAGCGGGGGCGGCCTTCACGTCGAGGCCGGCCACGCCGCCCTTGTAGCCGGGTACGGCGTCGGGGACCCCGCCCAGAACGGGGGCGTCGCCGTAGTTCACGACGGCGCCGGTGGCGGCCACGATGAGGTAGCCGCCGCCCGTCCGGGTGGGCCGCATGGCCACCGCCGGGCTGCTGATGCCGGAGCCGGGCAGGGAGCCGAAGAAGGCGGCGTCCCCGAAGCTGAACAGCCCGCCGTCGGCGGCCAGGAGCCAGTAGCCCTTCCCGGTCGGGGTCGGGGCCATGCCCACCACCGGCTTGTTCAGCTTGACGGAGCCCGTCGACCCGAAGAACTGTGCGTCGCCGAAGGAGAAGATCCCCCCGTCCGTCGCCACCATCCAGTAGCCCTTGCCGGTCGGCGTGGGGGCGATCCCCACCACCGGCTTGTTGAGCTTGATGGACCCGGTCGACCCGTAGAACGGTGCGTCGCCGAAGGAGAAGACCCCGCCGTCCGACGCCACCAGCCAGTAGCCCGAACCGGGCACGGTGGCCGCCATCCCGACCACCGGCTTGTTCAGCTTGAGGGCCCCGGTCGAGCCGAAGAACGCCGCGTCGCCGAAGGTGAAGATCCCGCCGTCCGACGCCACCAGCCAGTAGCCCTGCCCGGCGGGAGTGGCGGCCAGCCCCAGGATGGGCTGGTTGAGCTTGATGTTGCCGGTGGAGCCGAAGAACTTGGCCTCGCCGAAGGTGAAGATGCCCCCGTCGGGCGCCACCACCCAGTAGCCGGAGAGGCCGCCGCTCGGGTTGTTGACGACCCGGAACCAGTCGGAGCGGAGCCCGTCGGGCCGGCCCGACGAGGAGTAGGCCCACAGCCCCCGCAGGTCGGAGCCCGACAGGGTCGCCTTGCCCCGGGTGCCCCGGAGCACGACCTCGACGACCCGCCCGCCCATGTCGCCCAGCCCGTTGCGCTTGGTGACGTCGACGGACAGCAGCGTGCCGATCTCGGGGTGGGACGACTCGAGGACGGCGACGGGGATCTTGGCCGTCCACGTGGCGGACGGGTTGGAGTCGACGGCGTCGCCCTCGTCGGGCACGGCCGGGAACGTGCCCCCGGCGGTGTAGCCGCCGGTGGAGGAGGAGAACTCGGTGCGGGCGATCGTCCCGTCGGAGAGGAACATCCGGACCTGCCCGGCGGTGTCGCCGACGGCCTGGTTGGAGGTGGTGGCCTCGAGGTCGTTGAAGCCGCTGGCGTCCTGGGCGGCCCGGCCGCCGTAGACCTGGCAGCTCTGGGTGTCGCAGGTCTGGGCCCAGTCGGAGCGGTGCTCGGCCGAGGCGTAGGAGCGGGCCGCCACCGCCTGGGCCCGGAGGGCGGCCATGCCCAGCCCGGCGCCGGCGACGCCCCACGACGACGGCGACTCCCGGGGGACGACGCCCTGCACGTACCCCTCGAGGTCGACCTTGTTGACGGCCCGGGAGGTGGTGGTGTTGGCCGAGTCCTTCCCCTCCAGGGCCAGCACCTGGCCCCGCAGCCAGCGGTGGGTCCCGCCCAGCTCGCAGGCCTGGACCATCTCGGACCGGTCGTCGGTGCGGAGCTTGTCGGGGTCGGGGCTGAACGTCACCGGCCCGATGACGTTCGACGCCAGCTCCTGCCACCCGCTGGGCCCGCCGGTGCAGTCGGTGCCGACATCGACGCTGTAGCGGTTGAGGCCGGTCTTGCGGGCCCGCAGCGCCTGGAAGGAACCGGGAGTGGTGCTGGTGTGGAGGTGACCCTTCTCCTGGGTCACGATCACGTCGACGCCGTCGAACTTCGTGAGCTGCACGGTGATGTCGAGGTCGGGCACCGTGCCCATCCTCGTGCCGCCGTAGTAGTGGTCGAGGATCTGCTGGTAGTTCCAGCCCTTCAAGGCGTAGCCGAGGGAGCCGAACTGGCCCATCCCCCGGCCGTGGCCGAAGCCGTGGCCGACGAGGTCGACGGTGGGCCCGGGGAACGCCCCGGCCGGCGGCGCCGCCGCCACCACGAACAGTCCGGACAGGCCCGCGACCGACGCCGTGAGCGCCGCCGCCAACCGGCGACGCCGCCACAAGGGCCGAGGACGAGGTCGACGGCGGCCTTCGGGGGCCGCTGCGACGTGTCGGCCCCCAGGAAGGTCGCATCGCCGAAGGGGGCGATGCCGCCGTTGGCGTCGGCGATGTAGTAGCCCTTACCGGTGGTGGTGGCCCGCATCTGCACCGCCCCGGCGTACTTCTCGGGCCGGGCGGCGGCGACGCTGCCGAAGTAGGGGACGTCGAAGGCGAACAGCCCGCCGTCCGACGCCACCAGCCAGTAGCCCTTCCCGGTCCAGGCGGGGGCCATCGAGACCACCGGCTTGTTCAGCTTGAGCGAGCCCGTCGAGCCGTAGAACTGTGCGTCGCCGTAGGCGAAGATCCCGCCGTCGGAAGCCACCAGCCAGTAGCCCTTCCCCGACGGGGTCGAGGCCATGCCGACCACCGGCTTGTTCAGCTTGAGGTCGCCCGTCGAG
This sequence comes from Actinomycetota bacterium, assembly GCA_030838785.1. Classification (GTDB taxonomy): domain Bacteria; phylum Actinomycetota; class Acidimicrobiia; order IMCC26256; family BP-133; genus BP-133. The sequence continues at coordinate 10,438 of JAUZEY010000029.1, forward strand.
CCGAAGAACCTGGCGTCGCCGAAGGAGAAGATGCCCCCGTCCGACGCCACCAGCCAGTAGCCCTTCCCGGTCGGGGTCGGCGCCATCCGCACCACCGGCTTGTTGAGCTTCATGTCGCCGGTCGAGCCGTAGAAGGGGGCGTTGCCGAAGGAGAAGATCCCGCCGTCGACACCGAGCAGCCAGTACCCCGCGCCGGACGGGTTGGCGGCCATGCCGACGATGGCGCCGGACAGCGCTTTCCCGGCCATGGAGCCGAGGGCCGGGGCGTCACCGAAGGGGATCACGCGGCCGTCGGCGGTGGCCGTCCAGTAGCCGGTGGTCGGGCCGTGGACGGCCGTGACCATCGACGCCACCTTGTCCCGGATCCCGGGCAGCAGCGGGTAGAGGCGGTCGCCGGGGCACTCGGTCTGGCCGGCGTCGCGGTGGCCGGCCAGGTTGGGGAAGAACTCGACGGCGCCCTCGCTGGTGGTGAAGGGGTCGTGGCCCATGACGTCGATGTTGTGGCGGTCGGCCTTCCAGGCCATGAGCTGCACGAGGCCGTCGCGGGCGGCCTGGGTCGGCTCGCCGTTGCTGAAGTCGCCCAGCATGGCCACGCCGGCCGCGCCGACGTTGTGGTTGAGGACGTGGGCGCCGACCACGCCGTTCTCGTCGAGGTCCTCGCCGGTGGGCTTCTCGCCGGCGGCGTAGTCGCGGGCCCAGCGACCCTCGTAGACCTTGCCCTGGGCGTCGACCAGGAAGTTGTAGCCGATGTCGTCCCAGCCGTTGCCCTGCACGTGGTAGGCGTAGATCGCCCGGACGGTCGCCGCCGGGTCGGAGTCGGCCTCGGTCACGGTGTGGTGGACGAACAGCTTCGTGATCGGGGCGTACTTCTGGTTGTTCTTGCGGATCGACTCGTCGGCGCCCCACTCCTTGCGGGTGACGATGGGCGGTTCCGCCACCTTCGCCCTGGCCTTCGCCGTCGTGGTGGTGGTGCTGGCCTTGGTCGTCGACGTCGTCGACGTCGTGGACGACGACGTGGCGGCGTCCGAGCTCCGGTCCTGGCCCCCGTCGGAGGGCGGGTTGTCGGCCGAGGAACCGGAGCCGGGGGAGGAACCGTCGGCGGCGCCGGCCGGGGTCCCGGTGGCGACCTGGCTCGACCGGGGACCGTGGAGCGTGTCGATGGCCAGGATCTCGACGTCGCGGGCGTCGCCCGCGGCGCGGACCTGGGCCTGGGTGGCGCCGTGGGCCAGGATCAGCTCGGAGAGGACGGGCCCGCCGCCCTCCTTCTCGAGGTCGTGGTCGGCCGGCATCGACCGCCACGGGCCCCACACTCCGCCCGGCCCGCCGAGGCGGATGTCGACGGCGGCCGCCTCGCTGCCCGTCCACCGGACCCCGAGATGCGACGCCGGGAACGGGACCTCGACGGTGGGCCCGGGCGGCGGCGGAACAGCCGGCCCCGCTTCGGCCGCCGATCCGTCGACCGAAGCCGCCAGGAACCGGTCGGTCGGCGATCCCGCCGACGTCACGCCGGCCGGCACGACGCCGAAGCGGGTCTTCGGCGCACCCTGGGCCATGCGGATGGGGGCGACCACGGCGAAGGCGGCCACGACGGCCACCGCTCCCACCCGGGCCGCCACCGGCAGGGAGCGGGAACGGGACGCCAACGTCATGCGATCACTCTTTCGTCACAGTGGTGGCGCAAGTGACTCATGGGGAAACACTCTAAGAGGCGGGAGGCGTGAACTGGGTGACAGGCGCCCGCAGGCTACGCCAGACTGCCCGCTTCGTCCCCTTCTGGGGCCGCGACATCGGATTGATCCGAGCCCGGGAGCCGCACGCACTAGCCTTTCTTTTCCACATGGCCAGTTCTTCCGGGACGATCCAGCGCACGATCACCCACCGCACCACATTGCGGGAGAGCGTGAGGGAGATCGTCACCCACCACGAGCTCCTCCTCAACCTCGTCCGCCTGGAGCTGAAGGCCAAGTACAAGGCCAGCGCCCTGGGTTTCGCCTGGTCGCTGCTCAACCCGGCCATGTACCTGGTCGTCTTCTACATCGCTTTCGACGTGATCCTGGGCGCCGGCATCCCCCGGTTCCCGATCTACCTGCTGTCGGGCCTGCTGGTGTGGAACTTCTTCACCGCCGCCCTCACCAGCGGGACGGGTACGGTCGTGGCCGGCCAGGGCCGGGTGAAGAAGGTGTGGTTCCCCCGCGAGGTCCTGCCGCTGGCGTCGGTGGGTGCGGCTCTGGTCCACTTCTTCCTCCAGTGCCTCGTCCTGATTATCGCCCTGACGGCGGTGCGGCACCCGGTCGGGTGGGCTGAGGTCCCGCTGCTCCCTCTGGCCCTGTTCGACCTGCTGCTCCTGGCCTCCGGCTTGGCGCTGCTCCTTTCGGCGGCCAACGTCTACCTCCGCGACATGGCCCACTTCGTGGAACTGGCCCTGCTGGCTTGGTTCTGGGTGACCCCGATCGTCTACCCCTTCTCCCAGCTGACGAAGGCCATCGGCGGACGGGCGGCGATCGCCCTCATCAACCCGGTGACGCCGATCGTGCTGACCTTCCAGCGGGCGTTGTACGGATCGTTCGGGCACGTGATGGACCCGCATCTGGGCGTGACGTGGTACCTGCGGAACCTGTTGATCGTCATGGTGGCGGCGCTCCTCCTCGCCGCCGTCGCCCTGCGGGTCTTCAACCGCCTCGAAGGCAACCTGGCCGAGGAGCTCTGAGACAGCCATGGCCGCTGCGATCGAGGTCGAGGGTCTCACCAAGACGTTCCGCCTCTACAAGGAGAAGCCCACCTCCCTGAAGGAGCGGGTGCTCAAGTTCCGGCGGATCCGCTACGAGCACTTCACGGCCCTGCGCGACATCAACCTCGACATCGAGGCGGGGACGACGGTCGGGCTCCTCGGACACAACGGATCGGGCAAGAGTACGCTGCTCAAGATCATCGCCGGCATCATCCAGCCCACCGCCGGCGTGGTCCGCACCGCCGGCCGGATGGCATCGCTGCTCGAGCTCGGAGCCGGGTTCCACCCTGACCTCTCGGGGCGGGAGAACGTGTACCTGAACGGCTCCATCCTCGGCCTGAAGAAGGCGGACGTGGACCGGGTGTTCGACGACATCGTGGGGTTCGCCGAACTCGAGGCGTTCATCGACACGCCGGTCAAGCACTACTCGTCCGGTATGTACATCCGGCTGGGCTTCGCCGTCGCCATCAACGTCGACCCCGAGATCCTCCTCGTCGACGAGGTCCTGTCGGTCGGCGACGAGGCCTTCCAGCGGAAGTGCATCGACAAGGTCAAGACGTTCCAGGCCGAGGGCCGCACGATCGTCGTCGTCACCCACGCCGCCGACCTCGTCCGCCAGATGTGCGACAAGGCCGCCGCCCTCGAACATGGCCGCATGGTGGCCGTGGGCGACCCCAACG
>JAUZEY010000030.1 GCA_030838785.1 Actinomycetota bacterium
CGCAGGGGGCGTTGAGGAATATCAGCCGGCTGCCGGCCGTTTCAGGGTTGGAAGGAGGCACGACGATGAAGGTCAGAAGCTCACTGAGATCGTTGAAGCGGCAGGCCGGATCCACGGTCGTCCGCCGGGGCGGGCGCACGTTGGTGATCAACAGGCTGAACCCCCGCTGGAAGGCACGGCAGGGCTGAAGGCGCGTTCAGCCGCGTCGGGTGCGGACGGTGCTGGGGTCCGGACGGTGCTGCCGTCTGCCGGGCTCGGAGCCGGGCAGCGCCGGGCCGCCGGTCAGCGCGGCCGGCGGCCCCAGGCGGCGACCAGGGCGGGGGCGGGGAACCAGCGGTCGGCGGCGTTGAGCTCGGCCGTGGCCGCGGCGACCAGTTCGGCCGGGAATCCGTCGGCCACGAGGCGCGGGATGAGCTGTTCCCAGGTCATGGCGATGAGCTCGGCCCACGTCGTCCCGCCGGCGAAGATCGGGCCGTCGACGGCGGTGGCCACCCCCGTGGCTCCGGCGGCCGCCAGGGCGGCGGGCAGGTGGCGGGCCCAGCAGAAGTCGCCCCCGGTCTTCGCCACGGCGACGCCGCAGCGCTCCCACACTTCGGCGTAGAGGGCGGAATCATGTCGCGCCGGTGGATCTCCAGATTCGGGCGGGGATCCACCTCGACGAAGCGGGGTTCGAGGTCGACCGCCGTCACGGTTCCGGCGGGACCGACCCGGTCGCACAGCCACCGGGTGATCGAGCCGGCACCGGGCCCCAGCTCCAGACACCGCCATCCCTCGCCGACGCCGAGGGCCGTCAGACGCGAGATCGTCGACGGGTCATAGATCGACTCCAGCACCGTGAGCCGCCGGTGGGCCCGGGCCCAGCTGTTGTCCAACGTGTAGGCGAAGCCGTCCGCCGTCATCTGTCCCCTTCCCTCCCGGTGCTCGTGACGGTAGCGAGGGGTCGCGGGTGGAACTGTCGCCGGCCCGACACAACGGACGGAACCGGCGACGAAACCCTCGAACACGCGAAGAAACCTCAACTGGGCCCCGCAAAGGGTTGTGCGCCGCTCGGGGAACGCCGAGGATCGAACGGTCGCGCAAGCGCGCCCACACCCGTCAACTCGTCCGAGGCGTGAGACGGCCCGGCGGATGCGCCCGGTACGCTCCTGGGAACGGTCCGCCATCGACCGGCGGCCGGCGGGTCGGGCGACAGTGTCGCCGTGATGTCTGTCGTGTGATGTCTGACGGGGAGGGATCGTGGATATCGGAGCACCGGAGCTGCTCATCATCCTGGTGATCGGGCTGTTGATCTTCGGCTCGAACAAGCTCCCGAAGCTGGCCCGGTCACTGGGGCAGGCCTCTCGCGAGTTCAAGGAGGCGACGAGCCAGGGCTTCTTGGACGAGAAGGTGACGGCGGCCACCACGACACCACCCCCCGCGGCGACCGCCGCGCCGGCCATCACGACACCGGAAACCACGACACCGGAAACCACGACACCGCAAGCCACAACACCGCAAGCCACAACACCGCAAGCCCCGACGCCGACCGCGCCGGCGGCCGCGCCCGGAACGGAACCGACCTCCGAAACCGCGGCCGGTCCCGGCGCGACGGTCGGTCCCCCCAGCGCCGCAGGGCCGTCCGACGACAGGACACCGCCCGGCCGGTAGACGCCCCCGGCCGTAGACGCCACGGCCTCCCGGACCCCGGTGGGGACATGGGGGCGCCATTCCCCGCCCCGGCCACAAAAATGTTGTCCACAGCCGGACCCGACGGCGGACCGCCCCTATACCGGGACCGACGACCGGTCATCCACAGTGTTGTCCACCGCCCCGAGCCGCCCGGCGGCCCGGTCCCGGAAGTTCCCACTTCCGCATCAGCAGCCTCAGCTTTATCATGGTGGGTGTCGCCTGTCGGGGCGGCACCCCCCTCCCCCGCCGGGTTCGTGTCGTGGTCGACGCGTCCCCTGGGGCGGGCCCGGGTGGGGCGGAATCCCGGGTCCGGAGAGGGGCGGCGACGATGTGGAGAACCTCGGTGGGACAGCTGGCCGGTCGCCTCACGCTCGAGACGATCGTGCGGTCACCGCTGGTCGTCGTGGCCGACCCGGTGGTGGCCGCGTCCGGCCCGATCCCGACCGTCGAGGACCTGGGCGGTGCCGGTTCGGCGCTGGTCGAGCGGCCGGCCGGTTCGCTGTTCCTCTTCGCCAATCCTGGTCCCGACCCGGGGCTGTTCGTCTGGGCCACCAACGGTTCTCTGGCGGTGGTGGCCGATCCCGACGCCGACACGGCGTTGGAGGAGGCGGGCGAGCTGACGGTCTGTTCGGGCCGCCTCGTCGTCGGCGCGCCCGATGTGGTGGCGGCCTGGGGGGTCGACGTCGACACCGGGGACGGATCCGCCGCCCGGGCCCGGGTTCACCGGGGGCGAACCCGGCTCGGCCTCATCGTGATCGCCCGGACGCCGCTCGGCCGGGCGGCGCTGCGCGTCGGGCCGGGCGCCGCCGCCGTGACCTTCCCGACCGCCACCGCCGAGTGCGAGGCGGTGCCCCTGCCGCTGGCCGGCTGACCAGCGGGACGGGCCCACCCTGCGGGCTTCCGGCCCGGGCCGGTCAGCTCTCGATCACGGCGGGCGTGTCGATGGCGTCGCGCCTCGTCCTGGTCAGGAATACGACGACGGCGAGGATGACGCCGAGGAAGATGAAGCTGGTGACCGTGGTCCCGAGGCCGAGTCCGCCGTCGGCCTTGGCCTGGGAGAGGTAGTCGCCGATGGAGGCGCCGAGGGGGCGGGTGAGGATGTAGGCGAGCCAGAAGGCGAGGACGGCGTTGAGGCGGAAGCGGAAGCAGGCGATGGCCACGGCCGCGATCATGGCGCCGAACATGATGGCCGACTTCCAGTAGCCCAGGTTGAGGGTCTCGGCCACGAGGTCACCGGCCGCCGTCCCGAGGGCGAAGGTGAACAGGATGGTCAGCCAGTAGAACCCTTCCCGCCGGGTGGTGTAGATGCTGTGGATCGACAGGGTCCGCTCCTGGCTGTACCAGGCGGCGAAGGTGGCGGCGAGGCACACCGCGAAGATGGCGGTGGTGAGCTTCAGGGACATCCCGAAGTTGTCCACCATGTTGTCGGTGATCAACGTCCCGACCACGCTGATGAGGACGACCGCCAGCCAGTAGATCCCCGGCACGTACTTCCGGGCCTTGAACTGGAAGTACAGCGCCACCACCAGCAGGCTGCCCATGACCAGGCTCGTGCCGGTCAGGCCCAGGCCCATGTGGTCGTTCAGATAGTCGGCCGCGGTCTCGCCCACCGTGGTCGCCATGATCTTGATGATCCAGAAGTACAGCGTGACTTCCGGGACCTTGTTCAACATCTGGCGGGGCCGGGAGGCCACGGCGCGCTGCGACTTCTCGGTGATCGTCATGCCGGAACCGTCGCATCGGACCTATGAAGGCACCCTGAAGATTTCATGGGGCGTTCGGGAGCGGAACGCCCGGCGCCCGGCGCCCGACGCCCGACGCCCGGCGGTCCCGACCCCGAACTGGCCAGCGGACCGGTGGGCTTCCCCAACCCCGACGAGGCGTTGGCCTTCTGCGACAACGAACTCGGCGCCCGCGGCCCGGCCACGACGGCGCGACGCCGCAGCCGACGGACCCGTCGGCGGGGCGGGCGTGTTGACGGACGCTCCTGCGTCGCGCCGCTCAGGCGGGCCAGTAGCGGGCCGGGCGGCGGCGCCACCACGTCACTCCCCCGGCGGCGACCACGAGGACCGCCAGCCCGCCGGCGATGAACGCGGCAGGGGACGTGCCCGCCGGTCCGGTGCTGCTTGCCGGTGTGGTGGCGACCGGCACCGGCACCGGCGCGGCCGCCGGCTCGGGCGCAGGGGCCGCCGCCGGCGGCGGCGGTGGTGGCGGGGAGGCGAGAACGACCGGGAAGGGGGTGGCGGCCGGCGGAGGCTGTCCCGTGACGGACCGGGCGGCGGTGGGAGGCGGGGTGGCCGACGACGGGGCCGGGCTGTGGCGGACCGCGGATCCGGGCGTCCCCGCCGTGGTGGTGGACGGGCCGGTGGCCGCGCCGGTCGTTCCGGGCGGGGCGGCGGAGGGGGTCGCCGACCGTCCGTGGTGTTGGTGCCCGCCGCCGGGCGCCGCGCCGCCGGTTCCGGCCGGCGGGTTGGCAGACGAGCCGGGCGATTGGCCGCGGTGCGATCCGTGGTGTGATCCGACGGGGGTGCCGGTCGGGGCCGGAGTCGGGCCGGGGGCGGGACCCGCCGCCGGCGCGGTGGTCGTCGTCGCCGCCGGCGCGGTGGTCGTCGTCGCCGCCGGCGCGGTCGTCGTCGTCGCCGCCGG
>JAUZEY010000085.1 GCA_030838785.1 Actinomycetota bacterium
ACGACGGCGGCCTGCTCCGGCCACCAACGCGCCGTCTCCACCACCGCCGCCTGGAGCCGCTTGGAGATGGTGAAGTGCTCCTTGGGCAGCCCGACGGAGATGAACGGCAGCCGTTTGAGGGTCGGCCTGAAGGTGATCGAGTCGGGCACCTCGCCGTACACGCCGGCCACCACCTGCTGGCCCGTCGTGCCCGGCATGCAGTCGCCGAGGCGGGCCAGGAGGTCGACCGACAGCGCGCCCCGGCCGTAGAACATCCGGATGATGCGGCCCCGGAACTCCTCCGGCTGCACCGCTTCCGGCTTCGTGAGCGCCCCCATGTTCACCATCGTCTGGCGCATCGCCCGTTCGATGGTCGGGCCCCACAGCGTCCAGCCGAGGGGCGTGAGCACTCCGGGGAGCGCCTCGCCGACGTTGGCCGTGCTCCAGTGCTCGTCAGGCCAGGTCGGCTCGTGGAGCGGGTCCCAGGCGTCGTCGGGGGAGAACAGCGGCTCGGCACCGGAGTCGGACATCGTCTCTCCTTGGGTCGCGTCGGGCTTCAAGGTCAGGCCAGCGCCGGGATCAGCTCGGCGTAGCGGTCGAGGCGGCGCAGGGTGTCGGCGGCGGGGGCGGACGGCAGGGCGAGCAGGGCGCGCTCGACGCCGGCGGCGGCGTACCCGGCCAGGACCGGTGGCTTCGGACGGGCGCCGAAGACGGTCACCGGGATCGGCCCCCGGCCCCGGTCGGCGGCGGCCTTCTGGAGGGCCCCGATCTGCTCCGCACCGTCGCCCCGCCCGGCGATGGGCATCCAGCCGTCGGCCCACTCGGCGGCCCGTTCGATCGATCGGGCGCCGTTGCCGGCCAGGATGACCGGCGGATGGGGCGACTGCACCGGCTTCGGCCACTGCCAGGCCGGGTCGAAGTCCACGTACTTGCCGTGGAACTCGGCCACCTCGTTGGTCCACAGGGCCTTCATGGCGGAGACCCGCTCCCGGAGCAGGTCGAACCGTTCGGCGAAGGGGGTGCCGTGGTTCTCCATCTCCTCCCGGTTCCACCCGCCGCCGACCCCGAACAGGAACCGGCCGCCGGAGAGGAGGTCCACGGTCGCCACCTCCTTGGCGGTGACGATGGGGTCGCGCTCGACCACGAGGCAGATCCCCGTCCCGAGCAGGAGCCGCTCGGTGCAGGCGGCCAGGGCGCCGAGCACCACGAACGGGTCGGGCGTGTGGCGGAACTCCTCGGGAATGTCGCCGCCGCCGGGGTTGGGGGTGAGGCGGCTGGCCGGGATGTGGGTGTGCTCGGGCACGAAGAGGCTCTCGAAGCCGCGCTCTTCGAGCGCCCGCCCGAGGGTGCGGACATCGATGCTCGTCTCCGTGGGAAACGTGCTGATGCCGAGCCGCACGAACGTCCCCCTCCCGACATTGTCCCGATATGGCCCCTGGCCCACCCATTCGATGTTGTATCCAGGATACAGTAAGATGCGGGTCGTGTCCGGGGCGATCATCGAAGTGGCGCTGAACGGCGGGATCCCGAAGTCGCTCAACCCCCACGTCCCCCGCACACCGGACGAGATCGTCGCCGACGCCCTGGCCTGCATCGGCGCCGGGGCGTCGATCGTCCACAACCACAACGACGAGCCGACCATCGGCGGGCCGCCGGCCCATGACCCCGCCCCCTACGAGCAGGTGTGGCGGGCGGTGCTGGCCGAGGAGCCCGACGCGATGTTGTACCCCACGATGCGGGGGTGGGGGCCCGACACCACGATCGAGCAGCGCTACAGCCACGTCGTGGCCCTGGCCGAGGCGGGCGTGCTGGGCACGACCATCGTCGACCTCGGGCCCATCAACGTGGCGCCGGTCGACGCCGCCGGCCTCCCCGAGGCCACCGACGTCATGTACCTCTGCACCTTCGGCGACATCGACTACGAGTTCCGCACGGCCCGCGACATCGGCCTGCCGATCAGCCTGGCCGTGTTCGAGCCCGGCCATCTCCGGGCCGGCCTGGCCTACGTGAAGAACGGTTTCGCCCCGCCCGGCTCGATGGTCAAGTTCTTCTTCGAGTCGGCGCCCATCGGCGTCGCCGCCCGGGGCCTGCCCCCGACCCGTTCGGCGCTGGGCGCCTACCTCGACATGCTGGACGGCTTCGACCTCCCCTGGATGGCCGCCGTCACCGGCGCCCCGGCGGTCGACCCCGTCTTCTGTCGCCTGGTCCTGGAGGCCGGCGGCCACCTGAGCGTCGGGATCGAGCGCACCGGCCGGGGCGGCACGCCCCGCAACGTCGACCTCGTGGCCCAGGCGGCGCAGCTCTGCCACGACTGCGGCCGTCCGCCGCTCACCCCGGCCGAGGCCCGGGCCGTCCTCGGCCTGAACCCCGCCCTGCGCTGATCCGCCCTCGGCCGGCGCTGGTCCGCAGGCCGCCCCGGGCCTACCCCGCCGGGCGGAGGCGGACGGGCAGCGCCGCCGGACCCCGCAGCAGGGCGCTGGGCCGCCAGGGGATCTCCTTGCGGTCACAGGCCAGCTCCAAGTCGGGGAAGCGGCGGAGCAGCGCCCCGACGGCGATCTCGGCCTCCATGCGGGCCAGCGGCGCTCCGAGGCAGAAGTGGATGCCGTGGCCGAAGGCCACGTGGGGGTTCTCCTCCCGGGCCACGTCGAAGCGCTCCGCGTCCTCGAAGCGCTGCGGGTCGCGGTTGGCGGCGGTGAGCATGGCCACCACGACACTCCCGGCCGGGATCACGACGCCGCCCACCTCGACGTCCTCGCTGGCGATGCGCAGCGTCGACTGCATGACCGGGCCGATGAACCGCAGCATCTCCTCCACCGCCACCCGCAGCAGCTCGGGCTGCGCCTGCAGCCGGGCCCGCTGCTCCGGCCAGTCGAACAGGGCGAGGACGGAGTTCCCGATCAGGTTGCCGGTGGTCTCGTGGCCGGCAGCCAGGACGACCATGAGCATGGCCAGCAGCTCCTGCTCGCTCAGGCGGCCGCCCTCGTCCCGGGCGGTCAGGAGGGCGCTCACCAGGTCGGGCTGGGCGTCGGGGGCGAGCTCGGGGCGCATGGTCGTGCGCCGGTCGTCGATGAGGGCCACGAAGCAGGCCCGGAGGGCGTCGGCGCCGGCCTGGCGGCTGCGGAGGCCCGGCTCGTCCCGGGCCACGGTGAGCAGGGCGTCGGACCAACGCTTGAAGTTGTCGCGGTCCTCGGCCGGCACCCCGACCAGCTCGCCGATCATCGTGACCGGCAGCGGGACCGTCAGCCCCTCGACGAGGTCGGCGACGTCCGTGGCGTCGAGGGCGTCGAGCAGGGCGTCGGTGACCTGGGCGATGCGGGGTCGGAGCCCCTCGACCCGCCGGGGCGTGAACGCCTTGCCCACGAGGCGCCGCAGCCGGGTGTGGTCGGGCGGGTCGGTGGCCAGCAGGCTGCGCACCTCGTTCTCGACCTGGTTGCCGAAGGCCGCCTTGAACCGGCGCAGCGCCTCCGGCACCGCCTCGGGCGCCTTGACGAACCGGTTGTCGGCCAGGACCGCCCGCACCTCGTCGTACCGGGTCACGATCCACGACTCGAGGCCCTGCTGGCTCACCCAGTGGACGGGCGCCGCCTCCCGCAGCTCCGCCAGCAGCGGATACGGATCGGCCCGCACCTGATCGTCATAGAGGTCGAGAGGCATCGGCTCCGGCATGCCACCATTCTGGCCCGCCATGGCGGCCCGCAATCATCCCGGCGATGCCCGGTCTGGCGCGCATCTCCGGCTCGAGCGGTGATGGCAGAGTTGCCGGAGTCCCATGGCGGGCCCCCGAGGCGGCCGGTGACCGGCTGATGTAGGGTCGTGAGCGGCTGTCAATTGAGGGAGGGCTGATGAGCGAGACCCTCGAAGCGCCAAGCACTCAGACGGTGTCCGTCCCGACGCCTCGTGCCGTCGCCACCCGGTGGCTGGCTGATTTCAGTGCGGCGTTGGAGCAGCGGGATCCCGAGACGGTCGGGGCGCTCTTCTTGCCCGACGGCTGGTGGCGTGACCTGCTCGCCTTCACCTGGGACCTTCGGACCTTTCATGGCACGGGCGCCATCACGGACGCCCTCGCGGCCACGCTCGAGGGCAGCCGCCCGACCGGTTTCGGCCTCACCGAGGGCAAAGAGCCCGTGCTCGTCGAGGTCGACGAGAACACGAAGTGGGTGCAGGGCTTCTTCGACTTCGAGACCACCGTCGCCCGGGGCACCGGATTCTTCCGGTTGATGCCGACCGGAACTGACGCCGACGGCCCTTGGCGGGCGTGGACGGTGCTCACGGCGATGGACGAGCTGAAGGGCTTCGAGGAGCAACTCGGTCCACGGCGCGACAAGGGCGTCAGCCACGGCGAACAGCGAGACCGCCAGACCTGGCTCGAACGGCGCGAGGCCGAGCGGGAGTTCACCGCCTCCGAACCGCAGGCCCTCGTCATAGGTGGCGGTCAGGGCGGCCTGACCATCGCGGCACGGCTCGGTCAACTCGGTGTCGACACCCTCGTCGTCGAGCGCAACGCCCGGGTGGGCGACAACTGGCGCAACCGGTACCGCTCGCTGGTTCTGCACGACCCGGTCTGGTACGACCACATGCCGTACCTTCCCTTCCCCGCCCACTGGCCGGTCTTCACGCCCAAAGACAAACTCGCCGACTGGTTCGAGACCTACGTGGCGGCCATGGAGATCAACGTCTGGACGGGGACGGAGTTCCTGGGCGGCGAGTACGACGACGCGGCCCGGCAATGGACGGTGCGGGTACGGCGCGAGGACGGCACCGAGCGCACGTTGCACCCCCACCATGTCGTGTTGGCCACGGGCATGAGCGGCGTGCCCAACATCCCGGAGATCCCCGGCGTCGACGACTTCGCCGGGACGGTGCGCCACTCGAGCGCCCACGGCGGTGGGCGCGAATTCTCCGGCCGCAAGGCGCTCGTGGTCGGCTCCTGCAACAGCGGCCACGACATCGCCCAGGACTTCTACGAGCAGGGCGCGGATGTCACCATGGTGCAGCGCTCCAGCACGTACGTGATGAGCAGCGAGAACGGGATCGCCGTGCTGTTCGCCGGCGTCTACGAAGAGGGTGGCCCTCCCGTCGAGGACGCCGACATGATGTTCTCATCCCTGCCGTTCCCGCTGGTCGGCGAGTTGCACAAACAGGCGACCAGGGTGCTCGCCGACCTCGACCGGGAACTGCTCGCCGGCCTGGAGAAAGCCGGGTTCAAGGTCGACTTCGGAGACGACGGCAGTGGCCTCTTCATGAAGTACCTCACCCGGGGCGGGGGTTACTACATCGACGTCGGTGCGTCCCAGCTCGTCGCTGACGGCAAGATCAAGATCAAGCAGGGGGTCGAGATCGACCGGTTCACCAGGGACGGGGTCGTGTTCAGCGACGGTACGTCGTCGGATGCCGACGTCGTGGTGCTGGCGACGGGCTACCAGAACATGCGCGAGAGCGCCCGTCAGTTGCTGGGAGACGCCGTCGCCGATCGGTGCTCACCGGTCTGGGGCCTCGACGACGAAGGTGAGCTCCGCACGATCTGGCGGCGCTCCGGCCACGACCGCCTGTGGTTCATGGGTGGGAACCTCCAGCAGGCCCGCACGTACTCGAAGTTCCTCGCCCTCCAGATCAAGGCGGACGAGGAGAACCTGCTCACCCCCCTCAGATGATCTTGCCCGGGTTGAGGATCCCGGCCGGGTCGAGGGCGTGCTTGACGGCGGCGTAGAGGGCCATCACGTCCGGGCCGACCTGGGCGGCCAGGCCGGCCCGTTTGAGCAGGCCGATGCCGTGTTCGCCGCTCACCGTCCCGCCGAGGGCGATGGCGGCGGCGATGATGTCGTCGAAGGCCGCCTGGGCCCGGCGGCGGGCGTCGTCGTCGCCGGCGGGGACGACGAAGAGCGGATGGAGGTTGCCGTCCCCGGCGTGGGCGATGTTGGCGATCGTCACGCCGTGGCGGGCTCCGGCGGCCTCGATCGCCTCGAGCATCTCCGTCACCCGCGTCCGGGGCACGCAGACGTCCTCGGTGAGCAGTGGGCCCAGCCGTTCCAGGGCCGGGTAGGCCAGACGGCGAGCGGCGAAGAGCGCCTCGGCCGTCTCCTCGTCGTCGGAGCGGAGCGCCCCGCTGGCGCCGGCCGCTTCGAAGCAGCGGAGCACGGTGGCCGCTTCCTCCTCGCCGACCGCACCGGGGGTGTCCAGCCGGGCCAACAGGAGGACGGCGGCGTCGAGGTCGAGGTCCATCCGCTTCCACTCCTCGACGGCCCGCAGGCAGTACCGGTCGAGGAGTTCGAGGGCGACGGGGATGACGCCCGACGCGGTCACGGCCGCGACGGCGTCCCCGGCGGCGGTGAGGGTGTCGAAGAAGCCGACCACGGTCGTGGGCGGGCCGGCGGGCAGCGGCCGGAGGCGCAGCGTCACCTCGGTCACCACCCCGAGCGTCCCCTCGGAGCCGACCATGAGGCCCCGCAGGTCGTAGCCGGCGGAGTTCTTGGTCGTCGGCGACCCGAGCCGCACGACCGTCCCGGAGGCCAGGACGACCTCGAGGGCCAGGACGTAGTCCCGGGTCACCCCGTATTTGAGGCAGCACAGACCCCCGGCGTTGGTGGCCACGTTCCCGCCGATGGTCGAGATCTGGTAGCTGGCCGGGTCGGGCGGGTACCACAGACCCTGCTCGGCGACGGCCCGGCGGACGTCGTCGTTGATGACCCCGGGCTCGACCACGGCGATCTGATTGGCGCGGTCGATGGCCTTGACGGCGGTCATCCGCTCCGTGGAGAGGACGACGCAGCCGTCGACGGCGTTGGCCCCGCCCGACAGCCCGGTCCCGGCTCCCCGGGTGACGAGCGGCGTGCCGGTGGCGGCGCAGGCCGACACCACCTCGGCCACTTCGGCGCTGCTCCGGGGGCGCACCACGGCGGCGGGCTGTCCGAACGGAGCCCACTCCGCCTCGTCGTGCACGAAGCCGCCCATGACGTCGGGATCGGTGACGACCGCCCCGGCCGGTAGGCGTGCCGCGAGCCGCTGGCGCACGTCCCCCGCCGTCTGTTCGTGCAGACCGGAGGTCACCGCGTCACCGTACTTCGTGGTGGGGGTCCAGCCCGCCGTCCGGCAGGGCGTCCGGCAGGGCGTCGAGCAGGGCGAGGACGGCGCGGGTGAGCGGTGTCGGCACCCCGTGGTGCCGGCCGAGCGCCAAAACCGGGCCGAGCAGGCCAACGTGTTCCAACCTCCGGCCGGCGGTGCGGTCCTGGAGCATCGACGACGGGGTGGCCCCGGGGAGGCCCTGCAACCAGGCGAGGGCCACGCAGGCGTGCTGCGGGGTCAGGGCCGCACCTTCCGCCCGGGCGACCTCGACCGCCTCGAGAGCCAGGTCCAGCCCGAGCGCGGCCATCGCCGGATCGTCGAACACCTCCAGTGGACGCCCGGTGAGCGCCGTGAGCGGGTTGGCGATCACGTTGAACAGCAGCTTCTCCCACGCCGCAGTGGGGAAGTCCGCCGCCGTCTCGACCGCCACGCCGCTCCCGGCGAACAGGGCTGCGGCCGCCCGGCCGGCGTCGTCGTCCGGGACCACCAGCCCTCGGCCCGTGCGGCGGACCCGCACCCGGCCCGGCCCGATCCGCTCGGCGTTCGGGTAGACCAGCGTCGGGACGACCGCCGCGGCGGTCAACGGCCCGATGCGGGCCCGGTGGTCGACCCCGTTCTGGGCCGCGAGGACGGCACAGCCCGAGGGCAGCGCGCCGAGCCAGTCGGCCACGGCGGGGGTGTGGTGGATCTTGGTGGCCAGCACCGCGTAGCGCAGCGGCGGGAGCTCGGCCGGTGCCGCGGCCCACTCCACCTTGTGCTCCACGGTGGACTCGTCAATGGTCATCACCACGCGCTCCAGCGGGGCCCGACCGCAGATGGTGATGTCGCACCCGGCGGCCGCGAGATGGGCGGCCAGCATGCAGCCGACCGAGCCGGCGCCGATGATGGCGATCCGCTCGGCGTCAGGTTGTCGTCGCAGGCTCACGGTTCCACTCTGGCGCATCGAGCCGGCCGGTGTCAGGCGAGGATCGCGGCGGGGAATCTTGTATCCAGGATACGCGCCGCGGTACCGTCGGGCCGTGTCCGGGACCAAGCCTGCCGTGCCCGCCGTCGCCGGGTGGTTCACGACCGACGAGCCGCCCGTGCTCCTCGGCTCGCGCTGCACAGCCTGCGGCGTCGTCGCCTTCCCTCCCCGGAGCGCCACCTGCCCGAATCCCCGGTGCCGCAGCACCGACGTCACCCCGGTCCCGCTGGCCCGTACCGGGCGGGTGTGGTCGTACACCGACGCCCGGTACCAGCCGCCGCCGCCCTACGTCAGCCCGTCCGACCCCTACCGGCCGTTCGTGCTGGCCGCCGTCGAGCTCGACGCCGACGGGCTCATCGTGCTGGGCCAGATGGTCGCCGACGCCGACGCCGTCCACGTCGGCCAGCCGGTGGAGCTCGTCGTCGAACCCCTGCTGGAGACGGACGACGCCGTCCAGCTCGTGTGGCGCTGGAAGCCGCAGGCCGGTGGCGCTGCGCCCGCCGGCCCCGCGTCGCCGTCGCCGTCGCCGGAGGAGGACGCCGGTGCCTGAGAGCGCGGTCGTCCTCGGCGTCGGGATGACCGCCTGGGGTAAGTGGGGCCGCCCGTTCGTCGACTACGGCGCCGCCGCCGCCCGGGAGGCCCTCGACGACGCCGGTGTCGACTGGGCCGACGTCGACCTCATCGTCGGCGGCGAGACCGTCCGCAACGGCTACGCCGGCTACGTGGCCGGCTCCGCCGTCGCCGCCGCCCTCGGCTTCAACGGCGCCCAGGTCGCCACCGTCTACGGCGCCTGCGCCTCGGGGGCCATGGCCATCGACCACGGACGGGCCCACATCATGGCCGGTCTGGCCGACGTCGTCCTCGTCGTCGGGGCCGACACGACGCCGAAGGGATTCCTGGCTCCCAACGCCGGCGAGCGCCCCGACGACCCCGACTGGCTCCGCTTCCGGCTCCTCGGCGCCACCAACCCGGCCTACTTCGGCCTCTATGCCCGCCGCCGCATGCACCTCTACGGCGCCACCGAGTCCGACTTCGCCAAGGTCAAGGTGAAGAACGCCCGCCACGGCGTCGACAACCCCCGCGCCCGCTACCGCAAGGAGGTGGCCGAGGAGGAGGTGCTGGCCTCGCCCATCGTGGCTTCGCCGCTCCACCTCCTCGACATCTGCGCCACCTCCGACGGCGCCGCCGCCGTCGTCCTCTGCTCGGCCGACTACGCCGCCCGCCACGCCGCGGCCGCCGATGCCCCGACGGCCGGCCGGCCGACGGTCCGCATCGCAGCCGTCTCCACCGTCACGCCGGCCTTCCCCGACACCGGCCTCGGCCTGCCCGACATCGCCACCGACTCCACCGCCGTCGTGGCGCCCCCGCCCCGGTCGTTCCGGGACTCCATCGCGCAGGCCGCCTACGAGCAGGCCGGCATCGGCCCCGAGGACGTCGACGTCGCCGAGGTCTACGACCTCTCCACCGCCCTGGAGCTCGACTGGTACGAGAACCTCGGCCTCTGCGCCCCC
>JAUZEY010000094.1 GCA_030838785.1 Actinomycetota bacterium
ACACGCCGACGCCGTGGAGGATGCCCCGCCGCCACGCCATCCGTCCGGCGACGTAGCCGGCCCAGAGGTACGACACGAACAGCAGCAGGCCGACGAGGAGCCCGCCCCGGGTGCCGATCTTGCCCCAGCTCTCGGTCAGGTCGAGCTTGGACCCCCGGTGGTAGAGGACGGCGACGGCCCCGCCGAGGAACAGGGCGAAGGTGGAGTAGCCGACGAGCACGCCGGCCAGGATGGAGATCGGCGAGACCGGCCCGGTCCCCGCCAGCTGGGCGAGGTCGGACCGGGTCTTCGAGTGCTCGACGGCGGTGGTGGCCATGACGGCGCCTCCCCAGGGAGATTGAAACCGGGTCAGGTCTAGGGCGTAGATGCCCGCTGACGTGCCGCTTCAATCGCCCCGGGGAGGGGAGAGCTCGGGAGCGTTACCTGCCTCGCCCGAGGCAATACCGAGCTAAACGCCGGTCTTGATCTCGCGCCGGGCCCAGCCGTCCTGGGCCGGCCTGGCGGCGGTGGCCCGCTCCAGCAGGTCGGTGATCTCGTCGCCGACCAGCTCGTTGCACTCCAGCAGCGAACCGACCAGGGCCTCGACGAGATGGCGGTGCTCCGACAGCAGCCGGCGAGCGGTCTCCTTGGCCTCGAGGAGGAGGACCTCGACCCGCTTGCGGCCGTCGTCGTTGGACAGCACCTTGGCCACGAGACCAGCCGACATCGGCCCCGACTCGATGGCTTCGAACGAGATGAGCGTGCCGCCCATGCCGTAGGAGCCGACCATCTGCGCCGCCTGCTGCGTGGCGTAGGCCAGGTCGCCGGCCGGCCCGGTGGACGCCGCCCCGAAGGCCAGCTCCTCGGCCACCATGCCGCCGAAGGCGATGGCCAGGAGGCCCTTCAGCTCTTCCTCCGTCCGGGTGAAGCGCTCCTCGGCGTCGGAGTGGGCCAGGAGCCCGAGGGCGCCCCGGCGCTTGATGATCGACAGGACCTCGAGGTTGCGGTCGCTGACCAGGTGGGCGACGACGGCGTGGCCGCCTTCGTGGGTGGCGATGCGGCGCTTCTCGCCCTCGGTGTACTCCACCGGCTGCTTGAGGCCGATCTCCTCGGTGAACTTGGCCTGCTGGACGTCGGTCCAGGTCATGGCCTCCCGCCCGTCCCGCAGGGCCCAGACCAGGCCCTCGTCGAAGAGGTGCTCGATCATGACCGGCGAGTAGCCGGCGGTCATGGCGGCCAGGGCCTCCCGCCGGTCGCCCCGGTCGAGGTCGGCCTCGTGGGACTTGCGGGCCAGGTAGTAGTCGATGATCTCCCGCCGGCCGCTGCGGGACGGCAGGTCGAAGTGGACGGATCGGTCGAACCGACCCGGGCGCAGCAGCGCAGGGTCGAGATCGTCGGCCCGGTTGGTGGCCCCGATGATGAGGACGTTGGCCGGGGTCGAGCGGCCCTTCGACAGCTGCCGGTGGTCGGGCAGCCAGGTGTTCAGGCGGTCGACGACGAAGCCGTGCAGCTTCTCGCTCTTCGTCGGGTGGTCGAAGCTCTGCAGCTGGATGAGGAGCTCGTTGACGATGCCGGCGACGCCCTCCCGGCCCTGCGACCGGGACACGGTGGTGGCGGCGGCCACCCCGTCGGCTCCGGTCATGCGCATCCCGGACCGGGAGGCGGCGATGGCGTCGATCTCCTCGATGAAGCCCACCGCACCGCCCTCGGCCCGGGCGGCCTTGCGCAGCTCCTTGAAGTACGACCGGATCTTCCGGTTCGTCTGCCCGTAGTACATCGACTGGAAGGCCGACGACGACACGTACAAGAACGGGACCCCGGCCTCCTTGGCCAGCGCCTTGGCCATGTAGGTCTTGCCGGTGCCGGGCGGGCCCTCGAAGAGGATGCCCCGCCGGGGCGTGCCGCCCATGGCCTCCCGGAACGTCTTGAAGCCCAGGAACAGGTTGAGGGTGCGGACGACCTCTTCGAGGACGTTGTCCATGCCCTTCACGTCGGCGAAGCCGATCTCGATCTCCGACGGGCGGAACCGGACGTGGGGCGACTTGCCCGCCGCCGCCATCGGCAGGACGAGCATGATCCCCAGGAACCCGATCAGCATGATCTCGGGAAACATCGTCGCCAGACCGGCCGGGAGGTGCGGGAAGCCCATGGCCACCGGGTTGCCGGCCAGCTGTCGCCACCACAGCCACAGGGCCAGCGGGCCCATGATCGCCAGCGAGCGCTGCACGCGGCGCTGGCGGTTGCGCTCCCGCAGGCGGGCCACGTCGGCCTGTCCCCGCCGGATGACGCCGACCTGACCGAGAGTGGTGACTTCAGCCATTGGCTACCCTTCCTTCCGCATGACGGACCTTTGGGTGAGTGGTGGGGGGCCTTGCGAACGGGGTTTCGACGGTCCGTTCCCCGCTCCCTCTCTGACAACGCCGGGGCGGCGCCATTTCGCGCTCCTGACCAGCACATCCGCTCCCCCTGGCGGCACTTCGCACCGGGAATCCGTCCGCGACCGGTGACGGCCTCCGCTCCCCCTCTGCCCCGCTTCGACCAGGGGCTCCAGTCGCTCGTGCTCGTCAGCGGCTTCGTGTTCTCCGCCCCGCTGGTGATCCCGGTCGTGGCCGTGGTGGCGGCGGTGTCGGCGGTGCGGCCCGATCTCTCGCCCGTCCCCCGGCTGATCACGCTGCTGGTCGAGCAGCGCCTCGGCGACGACGCCGCCGACTCGGTGCGAGGGGAGGGCTACCCGGCGCCGTGGCGGACGGCGGCCGCCCTGCTGGCGGCGATCCTCGCCGTGGGGACGCTGGTGCTGGCCGTCGGTGACCGCAGCGCCGCCTGGGCCTTCGGGCTCCCGGCGGCGGCGCTGGCCGCCCTGGCGTCCGTCGGCGGGGTGTGCGTGGGCTGCCAGCTCCACACCCGGAGATCCCGGGGGCGCTGAGGGTCATCGCCGCCTCGCCCGGGCGCGCTGCCGCCGACCGCCGGCGTTCCGGCGTTCATTTCGGCCGAACGGGTGTCCGAAAAGAGCGCCGGTTCGAGCCGATCAGGCCGGGCGCAGGTTCGGGGCGATCTCGGCCCGTTTGGGGTTCGATCCGTCGCGGCCCGACAGCTCCGGGGTGGTGGTCGGCCAGGTGACGCCGAGGGCCGGGTCGTCCCAGGCCACGCCGAGCTCGTCGTCGGGGTTGTAGTAGTGGTCGACCAGGTAGGTGATGGTCATATCGGTCATGGCGTAGAAGCCGTGGGCCACACCGGGCGGGATGTACACGCTCCGGTGATCGTGCTCGCCGATCTCGAGGACGAGCGTGGCCTCGTCGGTCGGGGAGCCGGCCCGCAGGTCGTGGAGGACGACCATGGCCCGCCCGAACGGGACGTACCAGTAGTCGGCCTGATGGAGGTGGTAGTGGAGGCCGACCAGGGCTCCGGCCTTGCGGTCGGCCCGGTTGGCCTGGACCATCTCCGCCGCCCCCGGCACCCACTCCTTGCGGAACGTCTCGACGAACCGCCCCCGGTTGTCGCCATGGACATCGGGCGTGACCACGACCACGCCCAAGATGGTGTCGGACTTCTCGATCACCGGCATGCCCCGGAGGCTACCCGCCGGGACGGCCGCCCGCCGCCAGACGGGTCAGCCGAATCGGCGCAGGCCGACGAGGGTGACCGCGACCAGGAGGGCGGCACCGACGACCGTCGCCGGGCCCGAGGCGCCGGCGGTCGAGCCGGTTCCGAGCACGGCCAGGGCGACCAGATAGCCGTTGCGGGCCACGGTGGCGGCCGACACCGGCCGGGCCCCGGCCGAAGGCGGTCCGAAGCAGGGGCACGGCGCAGGGTGGCCGCCGACGAGGTTGGCCACGACCGCTCCGGTGAACAGGGCCAGCACGGCGATGGCCAGGAAGGCGGGCCACGGCTCCCCCCGCACCGTCACCAGGAACAGCGCCAGGCCGGCCTCGACCGGCGGCAGCACCCAGGCGATCACACCACTGGCGGGAACGCCAAACTGCTCCAACCCCCGGACGAACGCCGCTCGGTGGGCCACCTTGGCCACGGCCGAGAATCCGAAGGCGGCCGCCAGCGTGACCCGGGCGACGAGCGCCGTAGTGGCCGCGATATCCATCCCCGCTGTGACCTTCCGCTCCCACCCGGCTCGGCTCCGGCCGCGACTCGACTCGACTCGACTCCGGCGCTACTGCCCGAGCTGGGCGTAGCCGCCACGCCAGAAGAGCAGGGGCCCGCCCTCGGCCGGCTGGCCCATGTCGACGACCCGGCCGACGACGATTATGTGGTCGCCGGCCTCGTGCTCGGCGTCGATGACACAGTCGACGAAGGCGATCGCCTCGTGGAGGACGGGCGAACCGGTCTTGCCCGGGCCCCACCCGACCCCTTCGAAGCGGTCGCCGGTTCTGGCCCCGAAGCGGCGGCAGGTCTCTTCCTGGTGCTCGCCGAGGATGTTGACGGCGAAATGCCCGGTGTCGCGGATCGCCGGCCACGTGCTCGACGAGTGGGCCATGCAGACCAGCACGAGCGGCGGGTCGAGCGAGACCGAGGTGAACGAGTTGGCCGCCATGCCGGACGGACCGGAAGGGCCGTGGCCGGTGACGACCGTCACGCCGGTGGCGAAGTGCCCGAGAATCGTGCGGAAGCGGGCGCTGTCGACGCCGTCCTCAACGGTCAGCGGGGGTTCTGGTTCCAGGCCGGAAGGTTCCATGCGCCAGGCAGAATACTGGCCCGGCGGCCCGTTGCCCGGCCCGAAGCTCCGCGGGCAGTGGGGTGGGTGGGGCGGGTACGGTCCCGAGGCATGGTGCAACGGGGGCAGGTGACGGTGACGTGGGCCGGCGTTGATGGTGCCGAGCCGCTGGAGTTCGCCTATCTGGAGGACGGGCCGGCGGATGGGCCGCTCGCCTTGTGCCTGCACGGGTTTCCCGACCATGCGCCGACCTGGGAAGCGCTGCTGGCCGATCTGGGTGGGGCGGGGTTCCATGCCGTGGCGCCATGGATGCGGGGGTACGCCCCGACCGCGGTCCCGGCCGACGGGCTCTACCAGACGGCGGCGCTGTCGCTCGACGCGCTGGCTCTCGCCGATGCGCTCGCACCGGCCGACGACCGGGCGGTGCTGATCGGGCACGACTGGGGCGCCATCGGGGCCTATGGCGCCGTCGCGCACCGGCCGGACCGGTTCCGGAGGCTGGTGGCGATGTCGGTGCCGCACCGGGCGTCGCTGGGCGCCCGCCTCTTCACCACCCCGACCCAGCTGAAGCGGTCGTGGTACATGTTCTTCTTCCAGCAGCCGCTGGCCGCGATGTCGGTCTCCGCCAACGACTTCGCCCTCATCGACATGCTGTGGCGGGACTGGTCGCCCGGCTACGAGCCGCCCGCCGATCACCTCCGAGCCCTCAAGGCGACGCTGGCCTCTCCCGGCAGCCTGGACGCCGCCCTCGGGTACTACCGCCACCTCCTCGACCCTGCCCGGCACGACCCGCGGCTGGCGGACGTCGAGACGGCGGCCATGAGCTGGGTGCCCGTCCCCACGCTGTACCTCCACGGCGCGGGCGACGGCTGCATCGGCACCGAGGTCGTCGCCCCCGACGAGGAGATGAAGGGCCTCTTCCCGTCCGGACTCGACCTCGAGATCCTTCCCGGCCTCGGCCACTTCCTGCACCTGGAGGACCCCACCGTCGTGAACCGGCGCATCGTCGAGTTCCTCGCCGACCCGTCGTGACACCGCCGCCGCCCGTTCCATGACGACGCCGACGCTCGCCGAGGCGGCGGCCCGGACCTGGGACGCCGTCGTCGTCGGCGCCGGACACAACGGGCTGACGGCGGCCGCCTATCTGGCCCGGGCCGGGCAGTCGGTTCTCGTGCTCGAGCGGCGGGGGCAGCTCGGCGGGGCCTGCACGCTGGAGATGCCGTTCGCCGACGAGCGGTTCGTGATGAGCCCCTGCGCCTATCTCGTCGGGCTGCTCCATCCGCTGGTGGTCGAGGAGCTCGGGCTGCGGCGGCGGGGATATCGGGTGCAGCCGGTCGACCCGCACCTGTGGTGCCCGTTCGAGGACGACACGGCCCTCACCCTGTGGGACGACTCCGTCCGGACGGCGGCCAGCGTGGCCGAGGTCGCCCCCGGCGACGTCGACGGGTACCTCGCCTACGAAGCCCTCTTCGGCCGGCTCCGGCGGGCGTTGCGGGGCGACTACAGCGAAGTGACCGATACCTGGCTCGGGCCCTCCCCCGCCCGGGCCGAGCTCGAGGAACGCCTCGGCCACGACCCCGAGCTGATCGAGATCCTCTTCGACACGCCGATCGCCGACGTGATCGAGCGCCACGTGCGAGACGAGCGGCTCCGCACCGCCCTCCATGGCCAGGGGATCATCGGTACCTTCGCCGGACCGCGAGACCCCGGCACCGCCGCCATCCACGCCATGCACTCGCTCGGGACGCTGGAAGGGAAACCGGGCGCCTGGGGCTACGTCGAGGGCGGGATGGGCCGGGTCTCCCTCGCCCTGGCCGACGCCGCCACCGAAACCGGCGCCGTGATCCTGACCGATGCCCCGGTCGCCGCCATCCTCCCCGGCGACACACCCGGCGCGACCGGCCCGGCGGTGGTGCTCGGGGGCGGTGAGGTCATCCGGGCCAGGGCCGTTCTCAGCAATGCCGATCCCAAGCGGACGCTGGCGTTGTGCAAGGCCGGGGGTGGGGATCTCCCCGCCGGGTTCGATGCCTTTGCCGGGAAGGTCGACGGCTGGCGGAGCGAAAGCCCGGTGGTCAAGCTCAACTGCGCCCTCCGGCGATTGCCGGCGTTCACGGCCGCCGCCCGGCCCGGGTACGACGGCCCGCCGCCCTATCGGGCGATGGTCACGATCTCGACCGGGACCGACGCCACGCAGGCGGCGTGCGAGGCGGCCCGCCGGGGCGAGGCGCAGCCGGCGTGGTGCGAGCTGTACTTCCAGACCGCCTACGACGACCGGGTCGCGCCCCCCGGCGCCCACACCATGAGCGTGTTCGCCCAGTACGCCCCCTACACGCTGGCGGCCCGGGGGACGCCTGCCGGTGGCGCCCGGCGAACTCCCGCACCGACGGGGGGGGTCCCCCCGACAACGGCGGCGAAAGCCGCCACGGAAAGCTGGGACGAACGCCGGGAGCAGATCGCCGATCTCGTGATCGCCGAGATCGCCCGGTTCGCCCCCGACGTGGCCGACTGCATCGTCGAGCGCCAGGTGCTCGGCCCGCCCGACGTCGAGGCCCGCATCGGCCTCACCGGCGGCCACATCTTCCAGGGCGAGTGCCTCCCCGACCAGATGTGGGACCGGCGCTTCGGGCCCGTCACGCCCGTCCCCGGCCTCTACCTGTGCGGCGCCGGCACCCACCCCGGCGGCAGCGTCATCGCCGCCAACGGCCGCAACGCCGCAATGGCCGTCCTCGCCGCCATCGCCCCCAGGCCCTGACCATCCTCGCCGCCGCTCCCGCCCCCGCCGCGCTCCCTCAGGTTCTGGGGACGGATCGTGCCGAAAAAGCGGGACGATCCGTCCCCAGATCCGAGGGGACCGTCCGGAACGAGGCGGGACCGGCGGGTCTCCGGTGCACCGTCAACGGCCGGGTGGCGTCGCTCGACGGGGTTCCGGACCGGCGGCTGCTGTCGGACTTCCTCCGCCACGACCTCGGGTTGCGGGGTACGCACGTGGGCTGCGAGCACGGCGTGTGCGGCGCCTGCACCGTCCGGCTCGACGGCGCCGCCGTACGGTCGTGCCTGCTGCTCGCCCGCCAGGCCGACGGCGCCGAGATCGTAACCGTCGATGGGCTGGCGGCCGACGACGAGGCCCGGACGCTCCACCCGCTGCAGGAAGCCTTCCGGCGCCACTTCGCGCTTCAGTGCGGGTTCTGCACCGCCGGC
>JAUZEY010000568.1 GCA_030838785.1 Actinomycetota bacterium
GGCCGAGCGGCTCGCCGAGGTGCAGGCGGCCGGCTATGCGGGCGCCCGCCTCTACGGCGCAGACGAGAGCGACGGCGTCGGCGGGTTCGGCGCCTTCTTCCTCCTCCTCGACCAGCCCGAGGTCTACGGCCTGCCGCCCGACCCGGTCGTGACCACCCGCGACCTGCCGATGATGTGGAAGGCGGCGGCCGGCGCCGCCCTGGCCCTGGTCGGCGCCGTGGCCGCGGCATGTGCCGGTCGCAGATGACCGCCACCGCAACCAGCGACGGCCCCGGCAGCCACGGCTACTACGGCCGGCCGGTCCTCAAGAAGCCGGTGTGGAAGCCCGTCATCGCCGTGTACTTCTTCACCGGCGGCGTGGCCGGCGCCTCCTCGACGCTCGCCCTGGGCGCCCGGCTCTGCGGCCACCACCGCCTGGCCCGCTCGGCCCTGCTCACGTCGCTCGCCGGCCTGGCCGTCAGCGGGCCGCTGCTCGTGGTCGACCTGGGCAAGCCGGCGCGGTTCGCCAACATGCTCCGGGTGGCGAAGCCGACGTCGCCCATGAGCGTGGGCAGCTGGGTGCTCACCGCCTTCGCCCCCGGCTGCATTGCCGCCGCGGCCAGCGAGGTCACCGGTCTGCTCCCCGCCGTCGGCGCCGCCGGCGGCGTGCTCGCCGGAGTGCTCGGCCCGGCGGTGGCCACCTACACCGCCGTGCTGGTGACCGACACCGCCATCCCGGCCTGGCACGGCGCGGCCCGCCAGCTCCCGTTCCTCTTCGCCGGCAGCGCGGCGGCGAGCGCCGCCGGCGCCGCGCTCGCCCTGACCCCCGTGGCCGACGCCGGCGCCGCCCGGCGGCTGGCCGCCGCCGGCGCCGCCCTGGAGCTCGGCGCCTTCCGCCGGATGGAGGCCGCGCTCGGCGACGCCGGTGGCCCCTACCGCGACGGCCGGGCCGGGAAGCTGGCCAAGGCCGCCGAGGCCTGCACCGCCGCCGGCGCCATCCTGGCCCTCGCCGGCGCCCGGCGCCGGCGGTCCCTCGCCGTCGCCGCCGGCGCCTTGCTCGGGGCGGGCAGCCTGCTCACCCGCTTCGCCGTCTACCGGGCCGGGTTCGAGTCCGCGGCCGACCCCTCCGCCACCATCGGCCCCCAACGGCGCCGGGCCGACGAGCGGGACAGGATCGGCACCGGATTGACCGCAGGGGTACCGTCGGAGCCATGAGCGTGGCATCCGATTTCGAGGCCCGGCGCCAGGCCGTCGTGGCCGCCCACCTGAAGCCGGCGGAGGAGCGCCCGCCGTCGAGCGCCCGGGGCGTGCACCACATGGCCCTGGTGTGCAGCGACGTCGAGAACACCGTGCGCTTCTACCAGGACATGCTGGGGTTCCCGCTGGTGGACGTCATGGAAAACCGGGACTATCCCGGATCGACGCATTTCTTCCACGACATCGGCCACGGCAACCTGCTGGCCTTCTTCGACTTCCCGGGTCTCGACCTCGGCCCCTACGCCGAGGTGCTCGGCGGCCTGCACCACATCGCCATCTCCATCGAGCCGCCGCGGTGGGCCCAGCTCAGGGCCAAGCTCGACGCCGCCGGGGTCGGCTACCACGAGGCCAGCGGCTCCTCCCTCTACCTGGCCGACCCCGACGGCGCCCGGGTGGAGCTGATCTCCGACTCCCTCCTCAACATGTACGGCCACCAGGTCGGCTGACCGGAGCCGGTCGGTGAGCGGGCCCGTCTCCCCCGTCGACACCACCGAAGCGCGTCCCGTCACCGGCCTGCCGGGCATGGAGGTCAGCGAAGGCCGCCGGACGGCCGTCGGCGGCGTGCCCGTCACCCGGTCGCTGCCCCGGGCCCGCCGGCGGACGGTCGGCGCCTGGTGCTTCATCGACCACTTCGGGCCGGCGGACGTTCCGGAGGCGGCCATGCGGGTCGGGCCCCACCCCCACGTCGGCCTCCACACGGTCACGTGGGTCTTCGACGGCGAGGTCGTCCACCACGACAGCCTCGGCCACGAGCAGCTCATCAAGCCGGGCCAGCTCAACCTCATGACCGCCGGCCGGGGCGTGGCCCACGCCGAGGAGACCCCGCCCGGCGCCAGCGGCGCCCTCCATGGCCTCCAGCTCTGGGTGGCGCAACCCGACGCCACCCGACAGGGCCCGGCGGCCTTCGAGCACCACCCCACGCTGCCCCAGGCGGAGGTGGGCCCGTTGGTGGCCACCGTCCTCGTCGGGGAGCTGGCCGGCGCCCGCTCCCCCGCCCGGTCCGACACCCCGCTGGTCGGCGCCGACCTCGTCGTCACCGGAGCGGCGACCCTGCCGCTCGATCCCACCTTCGAGCACGGCCTCCTCGTGGTCGATGGGCCCCTGACGGTGGACGGGCGGCTGGTCGAGCCCGGCGCTTTCGCCTACCTCGCCCCCGGCCGGGCCGAGCTCGGCCTCACGCCCGGAACCAGTTCCGGCTCCGGCTCCGGACGCGCCCTGCTCCTCGGGGGCGCGCCGTTCGGGGAACCCGTCCTCATGTGGTGGAACTTCGTCGCCCGCAGCCGGGAGGAGATGGTCGAGGCCCGCCAGGAGTGGGAGGGGGAATCGGACCGGTTCGGCCCGGTGGAGTCCCACCTCGGCCGCATCCCCGCCCCTCCGCCCCTGTGGGACCGGCCGGGAATGCAGCCCCCGGGAAAGTAGTTGAACGAACAACTAAACGACATCCGCGAGGGGCCATGAACACGACAATGCAGCCCGAGGTCGACATCCGCCGCGCCGACGACCGGTTCAAGACCAACATCGGCTGGCTCGACTCGAAGCACTCGTTCAGCTTCAGCCGCCACTGGGACCCGGACAACACCCATCACGGCCTGCTGCTGGTCAACAACGACGACATCGTGCTGGCCGGCCAGGGATTCGAGACGCACCCCCACCGCGACATGGAGATCGTGACCTGGGTGCTGCAGGGCTCGCTCGTCCACCAGGACTCCACCGGCACCGCCGGCGTGATCTACCCCGGCCTCGCCCAGCGGATGAGCGCCGGCACCGGCATCCTCCACTCGGAGAAGAACGACGCCTGGACGCTCGGGGGCTCCACCAGCCTCCCCGGAAGCGCAACGCGCCACGACGAGCCCGTCCACTTCGTCCAGATGTGGGTCGTGCCGGACGAGAACGGCATCACCCCCGGCTACGAGCAGCTCGAGATCGAAGACGAGCTGCTCCGGGGCGGCCTCGTGCCGGTGGCGTCGGGGATGGAGCGCCACGACGGCGCGTCGGCCATCCGCATCCGCAACCGCTACGCCGCCCTCCACGCCGCCCGGCTCGGTACCGACCAGAGCGTGGAGCTGCCCGAGGCGCCCTACCTGCACCTGTTCGTGGCCCGGGGCACCGTCGACCTCGAAGGGGCCGGCACGCTGCTGGCCGGCGACGCCGTCCGGTTCACAGCCACCGGCGGCCAGCGGGTGACGGCCGTCGAGCCGGCCGA
Source organism: Actinomycetota bacterium (assembly GCA_030838785.1). Lineage (GTDB taxonomy): Bacteria > Actinomycetota > Acidimicrobiia > IMCC26256 > BP-133 > BP-133. Next base: position 3,440 of record JAUZEY010000568.1, read on the forward strand.
GATCCTGGTCTGGGAGATGCACGCCGCCGTCGCCGCCGCCTGACCCGTCGGGCGGGAGCATTCGGCGTTCATCCGTCGTGCCGGGCGCGACCGGCGAACGCCGAATCAGGGTTGGAGGCGGCCGTAGGCGGTGAGTACGCGCAGCGCCCACAGGGTCCTGATCCCCCGCCACTCCAGGGTGGAGGCGGTGCCGGGCGGCTCCCACGTGATGGCCCAGCCGCCGTCGGGCTGCTGATCGCGGGCCAGCCGGTCGAGGTGGCCCTCGATCTGCCGGGCGTCGAACAGGTGGCTCCAGGGGCCGTCCGGCTCCGGGGCGAGGTCGAGCGGCGTCACGCCGTAGGACGGGTCGTCGGGGTCGGCCCGGTACCACGCCGCCTTGGCCAGCCACTCCCCGACGGAGGCGCTCACCGCCTCCGCCCGGGCCCGGTCGGGGACCTGGGCCAGGAACGCTGCCACCTCCCGCAGGGCGTGGGCGTCCTCGTCGAACCCGATCTCGAGCCGGGACCAGCACCACCCGGTGGCCCGGTCGAGCCAGGGGTGGCGGACGCCCATGCGGTGCAGCCGCCCGGCCAGGCCGGCGGTCGGGTTGAGGCCCGGGGCGTAGGTCCAGTCCGACCAGTGCTCGGCCCGGGGGTAGGACTCCATGACGGGGAACGACAGGGCCACGGCGCCGTCGGGGGCGGCGACGCGCCCCAGCCAGTCGCAGGCGGCCAGCACCATCGGCGTCGCCTCGTCGACCGCAGCCGGGCCGGCCACCAGCAGCGCCTCGAGGGCGCCTTCGACGTCGATGGGGAGGCTGTCGGGGCAGCGCTTGTCGGGTTCGAGGCCGTGGCCGAACCCGCCGTCGGGGTTGCGGAAGCCCCGCAGGGCGTCGACGACGCCGGACGGCGGCGCGCCCTCGAAGGCGGTGGCGAAGAGTCGGCGTTCGAGGAGCCGGCCCTCCCGCTGCAGGAAGGCCCGGCCGGCGGTGAAGATGTCGGTGGTCATGCCCCAGGGATACAGGATGGGCGCCGCCGCCTGCGGGAACGGAGGTCACCAGAAGCACCACCGGCCCAGGCCCGGTCGGTAAGTCCCAGACTACGTTGACCTGATGCGCTACCGGAGCTTCCTCGCTGACAGCACGCGCTGGGACGGCTTCGCCGTCCGTCCCGGCGACATCATCATCAGCACGCCGCCCAAGTGCGGTACGACGTGGACGCAGATGATCTGCGCCCTGCTGCTGTTCCAGACGCCGGAACTCGGCCGCCCGCTGGACTTGACCTCGCCCTGGTTCGAGATGCTGACCCGCCCCCGGGCCGACGTCCTCGCCGACCTCGAGGCCCAGACCCACCGCCGGTTCATGAAGAGCCACACCCCGCTCGACGGGCTGCCGGCCGGCGACGGGCTCACCTACATCTGCGTCGGCCGCGACCCCCGCGACGCGTGCCTGTCCATGCGGCACCATATGGCCAACATCGACATGAACGCTTTCTTTGCCGCCTGGGCGGCGACCATCGCCGCCGACGGCGTCGACGACCTCCCGCCGCCATCGCCTCCCGCCTCCGGGCGTGAGTTCCTGGAGCGCTGGATCGACGACGACAGCGCGCTCGACCAGGCGCCGAACTGCCTGGCCAGCACCGTCCACCACCTGGCCACGTTCTGGGCCGCCCGCGACCGGGGCGACGTCGTCCTCCTCCACTACGACGACCTGCGGGCCGACCTCGAGGGTGAGATGCGCCGTCTCGCCGACCGGCTCGGGATCGAGGTCTCCGAGAGCCGCTGGCCGGCCCTGGTCGAGGCGGCCACCTTCGCCGAGATGCGGCGCCGGGCCGACGTGGTCGCCCCCGACACCAACGAGCACCTCTGGAAGAGCAACGCCGAGTTCTTCCACCTGGGGACGAGCGGCCAGTGGCGGGACGTATTCGACGAGGAGCTGCTCGCCCGCTACGAGGCCCGCCTCTCGGAGCTGGCCCCGCCCGACCTCGCCGGCTGGCTGCACCAGGGGGCGCCCTTGTCCTCCTGACCCGCCAGTGGCAAAGTAACAGTGAGATGCTCTCTGTTACATTTCGGGGGACACCCCCCGACCCCCGGGTCCAGCCGCCCCCGGCCGTCGACGAGGACGCCATGACCGTGCGGATCCTCGACGCCGCCTACGGCCGCATGCTCCAGTTCGGCCTCCGGCGCACCACGGTGGAGGACGTCGCCCGCCAGGCGGGGATCGCCCGCATCACGATCTACCGCCGGTTCCCCAACCGGGAGGAGCTGGTGCGGGCCGTGGTCCTGCGGGAGGCGGGCCGCATCTTCAGCCAGGTCGACGCCGCCGTCGAGGGCCTCGAGACGATCGAGGACCAGCTGGTGGAAGGGTTCGTGACCGTGCTCCGGGCGGTGCGCAGCCACCCGCTGGTGATCCGGCTCCTGGCCACCGAGATCGACCTGCTGCTCCCCGTCGTCACCGTCGACGGCGGCCCCGTCCTGGCCCTGGCCCGGGAGTACCTGGCCGGTCACCTCCGCCGGGCCCAGAAGGCAGGGCGGATGCGGCGGTCGGATCCCGAGGCGGTGGCCGAGGTGCTGGTCCGCATCACGCTGTCGTTCCTCGTGACGCCCGACAGCTGCATCCCGCTGGACAGCGACCACCAGGCCCGCACGTTCGCCCGCCGTTTCCTGGTGCCGCTGTCCCAGCTCTCCCTCCCCGCCGAGCCCTGAGCCGTCGAGCCCTGACCGTCGAGCATTGACCGTCCGAGGAGCCACCGTGGGCGCACCCCTCCCGTCCTCCGCCGCCACCGACCCCTGGGTCCCGCCGACGCCGTCGCTGGTCGAGACCGCGGCCGGCGCCGCGGCCGGCGCCTGGGCCGCGGTGGGCGCCCCGGTGCTGGTCCGCGTCGTCCGCCGGGGGCTCGGCCCGCTCGGGGTCAGCCGCGACGGCCAGCGGCGCGTGCCCGACGGCAACGGCGCCGCCGGCGACCCGGGCTGGTTCGGGCCCGACAGCGTCACCTGGCGGGTCCACGCCGACACCTCGATGCTGGTGGCCGGCATGACCGCCTTCGCCCTCCAGACCCTGCACCCCCGGGCCATGGCCGGCGTCTGGGACCACAGCGCCTTCGGCGGCGACTTCTTCGGCCGAACCCGGCGGACGGGCGAGTTCGTCCAGGGCGTCGTCTACGACCCGTCGGCCGCCGCCGAGCGCCGCTGCGCCAGCCTGCGGCGGATCCACGACCGGGTCGTGGGCCACACCCCCGACGGCCGGCCCTACTCGGCCGGCGACCCCGACCTCCTGGAGTGGGTCCACGTCACCGAGTACCTGGCCATCGCCTCGGCCAACCGCCGCTTCGCCGCCCATCCCATGAGCCGGGCCGAGCTTGACACCTACGTGGCCGAAGTGGCCCGTGTGGGCTCGGCGGTCGGGGTCGCCGACCCGCCCCGCACCTGGGCCGAGCTCGACGCCGCCTTCCGCCGCCACGCCCCCGCCCTGGCCGTCGGCGAGCAGGCCGCCACCGCCGTCCGCTACCTGGAGAACCCGCCGTTCCTCCCCGCCGTCGCCCGCCCGCCGTGGCGGGCGGTGTGGGCCGGGTCGCTGGCCTGCCTCCCGCCGCTCGGCCGCACGCTGCTGCGCACCACCGAGCCGCCCCTGCCCGAGGTCGCCGCCTGCCGGGCCCTCGTCCGGGCCGTCGGCCGGCTCCTCGGTGAGCCGCTCCCGCTCCGGGCGGCCCGGGCCCGCATCGCCGGCTGACCTGTATGCTCCGAGCTCTTTTGGGATTGGCCGACGGCGAGGACGTTTCTGAGAATTCATGAATAGGTGAGGGGACATTTCGGGCAATGAGGAGGAGAATAACTGCGTCATGTCCCCCTACCACAAGGAGCCTCAGGCCATGAAGCGTTTCATCGGCTTGTTCGTAGCAACGATCGCCGCCTCTGCCCTCCCCCTCTCCGCCGCCGGCGCCAGTCCGGCCCCGAAGCCGGCTGACTACCAGCCCGGCTGCGAGCAGGGCTACCAGGCCCTGAAGCCCGGCATCGACGCCCTCGTAGCCACCCCCCTCAAGGCCGTCACCAACCCGCTGGAGAAGGGCTTCTGCGGGGAGAACAAGCACTCGTAAGCTGGCGGTGAACTAGCACTCCGGAGGGGGGTGGGCGCCCGGGAGCGCCGCCCCCCTCTTTTGTGTTTAGCCGCTACCCGGCGCCGGTCGCCGCCGGCCGGAGCAGACCGGGCGGGACGCACTCGATCTCCACCGCCACGCCCAGGGCGTCCTCGAGGAGGTCCTTGCGATTGTGGGCCGAGTACAGCTCCAGGTCGGCGTCGACGCCGGGAGTCGTCTCGACCAGGATCCGCAGCGGCCGGCCCTTCTGGCCCCCCTCGACCCGCAGCCGGCTCACGGCTCCGGAGCGGGTGCGGTCGAGCCCGGCGGCGATGCGGAGCAACCCGGAGAGGATCTCCACCACCCGCTGGTCGGCCTCGTGGAGCCGGGCGTACTCGAGGTGGCGGGTCTTGGGGGTCGACTTGCGGTGGTAGCGGGCGACGAGGGCGATGATCTCGAGCTCGTGGTCGGTGAAGCCGGTCAGCA
>JAUZEY010000106.1 GCA_030838785.1 Actinomycetota bacterium
GGGGGCGATCAAGCTGGCCCGCCCGATCGTCGGGATGGCGGCCACGCCGACGGGGGAGGGCTACTGGCTCGTGGCCTCCGACGGCGGGGTGTTCGCCTTCGGCGATGCGGGGTTCTTCGGCTCGACGGGGGCGATCAGGCTGGCCCAGCCGATCGTGGGGATGGCGGCCACCCCGACGGGGCAGGGCTACTGGCTCGTCGCCCGCGACGGCGGGGTGTTCGCCTTCGGCGACGCGGGGTTCTTCGGGTCGACGGGGGCGATCAAGCTGGCCCAGCCGATCGTGGGGTTGGCCGCCAGCCAGTCCGGCCAGGGCTACTGGCTGGTGGCGGCGGACGGCGGGATCTTCGCCTTCGGCGACGCCCCCTTCCTCGGCTCGACCGGGGCCCTGAAGCTCAACCGGCCGATCGTCGGGATGGCGGCGACGCCGTCGGGCGGCGGCTACTGGATGGTTGCCTCCGACGGCGGGATCTTCGCCTTCGGCGACGCCCCCTTCGTGGGTTCGGCGGGAGCCACGAGACTGTCGCAGCCGATCGTCGGGATGGCGGGCCGGGTCTGACCGCGCCGCTGACCAGCCCCTCATGGCCCGCTTGGGCTAGGCGCCCTGGCCCGTCCGCGTCCCCCGGCGGGTTGGGCCCTGTCCCCCCGGGCCATTTCGGAAATGACCGTCGCCAAGCGGACGATCCTGTCCGATAGTGGGTGCTGACACGCGGCGTTGGGTCGCCAGAGAACACCGGAGAGGCGGCATGACACGACGGCGCTGGGCGATGCTCTTCGGCATCGGCGCGGGCGCGGTCGTCGGGCTGTCCAACCTCCCCGGGCAGGGGGCGACCGTCCCCCCCGGCGGGGCGGCCCTGACCCGACGGTACGACCCCTCGACGGCCACCACGACCTTCACCGTCGACGTGGGGCAGGCCAGCCACGCCACCCTGTCGCTTGTCACCTGCCCCGGCGCCCAGGTTCTCGACGTCGGCGGCCCCGGCGTCGCCCCGATCGTCGCCGCGGTCGGCGACAGCACCACGATCACCTTCCCGTCCGAGCACCCCGGCGCCTACCGCGTCGTCCTGGCCGGCGACACGCCGGGCCTCGGCGTCGGCGGAAAGCCTTCGACCTGCGGGGTCGCCACGTTGCTCGTCGACCCGGCCGTGGTCGAACGGGCCGGCGCCGAGATCGGCCCGTCCACCCGGATCACCAGGCTGCCCTGATCGGGCGCCGAACCCGTAACCAGGGGCGTAAGAGTTACGCGTGGCGCCTTGACGCCCCGTTGGCGATGATGCGACCGTAACCCGCCGACGGTCGGCCGATCCGGGGGAGGACGCCATGCAGAACGACATCAGCCGTCAATGGGCCTTTTTGACGCCCTTCGTCCCCGGGGAGATGCTGACCGCCCAGGCGCAGCAGGTCGAGGCGGCCGGGATGGCCGGGATCTTCGTCCCCGAGATCTACAGCGACCCGTTCATGGGGATGGGCTTCTGCGCCGCCGTCACGTCCCGGGTCCAGATCGCCAGCGGCATCAAGATCGCCTTCGCCAGCAACCCGTTCGAGATCGCCATGACGGCCATGGACCTCGACCGGCTCTCCGGCGGCCGGGTCGTCCTCGGCCTCGGCGCTTCGATCCGGAACTGGGTCGAGGGGTTCCACGGCATGCCCCGCTACGACAAGCCGGTGGGCCGCCTCCGGGAGTCGATCCAGGTCATCCGGGAGGTGTTCGCCAAGAGCCACATCCCCGGCGGCCTCCAGACGTTCGACGGCAAGTACCACCAGCACGACTGGCGGACGTTCGCCGGCGCCTTCGCCCCGCCCGTCCGGGAGACGATCCCGATCTGGATCGCGGCCAACCAGCAGGGCCTCACCCGCCTGGCCGGCGAGGTGGCCGACGGGTACATCGACCACCCGATCCACGGCCCGCACTGGGCCGCCACCCACGGCAAGGACGCCCTGGCCGACGGGCTGGCCAAGGCGGGCCGCGACCGCAAGGACGTCCACTGGAGCTGCTGGCTGTGGGTGGCGGTCAACAACGACCGGGCCGAGGCCCTCAATGACGCCCGGGCCACCGTCGCCTTCTACGCCGGGATGCGCCAGTACCTGCCGATGTTCGCCACCATGGGCTTCGAGAAGGAATCGACGGCCTGCGTCGAGGCGTTCGAGAAGGGCGACATCCCCGGCTGGGTCGGTGCCATCACCGACGAGATGGCCGAGACCTTCGTGGTTCTCGGGCCGGCCGACGAGTGCCGCAAGCGGGTGGAAGAGGTGTGGGACCTGGCCGACTCGTTCTGCCTCGTGCCGCCCATCGGTGGGCTCCCGGCCGACAAGATCATGTACTACATCGGTGGGATCGCCGAGACGTTCTACTCCTAGTGGGCTCCTCGTAGTGCGGCGCTAGCGGGTGCGGGTCGCCGTCCTCTGCGGCGGTTTCGGCGCGGCCCGGTTCCTCGACGGACTCCGCCGGCTCCCCGGCCTCACCCTCACCTGCATCGCCAACACCGCCGACGACCTCGACTACCTCGGCGTCCACGTCAGCCCCGACGTCGACACCGTGACCTACGCCCTGGCCGGGATCTTCGACGAGGGCCGGGGTTTCGGCGTGGTCGGCGACACCTTCCGCAACGCCGAAGCCCTGCGCCGCTACGGCGCCGGCTGGTTCTCGGTCGGTGACGTCGACCTGGCGACGTCGATCCGGCGGACGGGCCTGCTGCTGGCCGGGGCGACGCTGTCGGAGGCGACCGCCGAACTGGCCCGGGGACTGTCGGTCGGCGCCGCCGTGGTGCCGATGAGCGACGACCCCGTCCGCACCGTGGTGGTGACCGACGAGGGCCGCCTGCCCTTCCAGGAGTACCTGGTGCGCCACCGGGCGCAGCCGGCCGTGGTGGCGGTGGAGCACGACGGCCTGGACACGGCCCGGCCCGCGCCGGCGGTCCTGCCCGCGCTGGCCGAAGCCGACCTTGTGGTGCTGGCCCCGAGCAGCCCGGTGGCCAGCCTCGGCCCCATCCTGGCGCTGCCGGGGGTACGGGCGGCGCTGGCGGCCACGACGGTGGTGGCCGTCACCCCCGTCGTCTCCGGCCAGCCGCCGGCCACGCCCCCGGAGCAGTCCCGGGCCCGCGTCCGCGCCGCCTTCATGGCCGCCGCCGGACTGGACCACACCGCCACGGCGGTGGCCGGCCTCTACGCCGAAGTCCTGGACGGGTTCGTCCTCGACGAGCGCGACGCCGCCGAGGCCCCGGCCATCGCCCGCCTCGGCCCAGAGGTCGTCGTCGCCGACACCCTGGCCCAGGGACGCGGCCGGGAGACCCTGGCCGAAGCCGTCCTGGCGCAGGCTCGCCGCTGAGCCGACCCGCCGCCGCAACCGGTTGCGCCCGGTCTAGCCGGCCATCGACGGCTGATCAGCGGGCCCTTCGGGCCAGCGCCCGCCGCAGCGGCGCGAAGCGTTCCAGATGGTCGACCCGCTCCAGGGCGTCGGCGACGTGCTCCTCGAGGTCGGGGCGTCCGGCCCGGTAGTCGGCCAGCACCGTCTTGCACCGGAAGGCCAGCCGGTTGTCCCGCAGATCCTGGACCAGTTCGTCGAGGTGCTCCTCGCCGGCCGGCAGGTCGCCGAGGGCGGCCCGGACCTCGGCCGTGTAGGCGGCCCGCCAGTGGACCCAGAACACCAGCAGCACGACGGCGACGACGGCGTAACGGAGCACGACGCGATTCTGGCCTGCCAACATGGGGGGCAATGGACGCGACACGGGTCGACAAGTGGCTCTGGGCCGTTCGGCTGTGCAAGAGCCGCTCGGCGGCCACCGCGGCCTGCACCGCGGGGCACGTCAAGGTGAACGGACAGCCGGCCAAGCCCGCCCACCCGGTGCGGGTCGGCGACCGGGTGGAGGCCCGCCTCTATGACCGGGAGCGGGTCGTCGAGGTGGTGCGGGTGATCGAGAAGCGGGTCAGCGCCCCCACCGCCGCCGAGTGCCTCGTCGACCACAGCCCGCCGCCACCGCCCAAGGAGGAGTGGTTCCCGAATTTCGCCCGCGACGTCGGTGCCGGCCGCCCCACGAAGAAGGACCGCCGTAAGCTCGACCGGTTCCGGTCCCCCGGATGACGGGGAGCGGGAGTTCGTCGTTTCACTTCTCCCGGGAGGTCTGATGCCTGGAAACGTGCCGCCTGTGGCCGACGAGCGAGAAGGGCTCACGGCCTATCTGGAACAGCAGCGCCACGTGCTGCGCGTCGCCGCCTACGGCCTGACCGACGAGCAGGCCCGGGCCACGCCGACCACCACCAGCGCCCTGTCAGTCGGAGGGCTGATCAAGCACTGCGCCTCCGTCGAGCGAACCTGGATGGACATCGTGCTGGAACGTGAGCGCCAGGGCGCGGCCGACGAGTACCAGGCCGGGTTCCGGGTCGAACCGGGCGAGACCGTGGCCGACATCCTCGCCCTCCACCGCCACGCCGCCACCGAGACCGACGAGGTCATCGCCGGTATCGCCGATCTCTCCCAGCCGGTGCCCGTCCCCCGGGGCGTCCCCTGGTTTCCCCAGGACGTCGAGGCGTGGTCGGTCCGCTGGGTGCTCCTTCACCTCATCCAGGAGACGGCCCGCCACGCCGGCCACGCCGACATTCTGCGGGAAGCCATCGACGGCGCCACCGCCTTCCCCCTGATGGCCGGGGCCGAGAACTGGCCCGAAACCCCCTGGATGCAACCCTGGCGGCCGCCCTCCTAGGGCTCGGCCCAACCGGCGTTCATCCACCGGGGATAGTGCGGAAAAGGAACGCCAGTTGCGTTCGGTGGGCGGGCGCGGCGACACCCGGGTGCCCCCCCGCACCCGGGCCTCGCCGCTCTGGTAAAGCCTGGTTCTGAAGGCCGGGCCTCAGCCCCGCCAGGCCCGTCCCTGGATGAAGATCCCATTGTGGACCAGGAAGCTTCGGATCATGTTGCCGTTGACGACGGCGTCACGGCCGGTGAAGCCTGATTTTTCCACGAATTCGTCGATGGCGGCGTCCACCGCCGCCCGGCGCTTGGCGGAGATGGCGCTCTCGCCGGCCTTCGTCGTGCGCGTGAGGCCGGCGGCGAGCTCGTCGGGCGACTGGCCGTAGTGGTCGCAGAAGCCGCCCAACAGTGTGAGCCGCAGCTGCTTCTCGTCATCGGTGTCGCTGTGGAGCCGGGCGCTGTCGAACCAGCGGACCACCGACGGCGCCGCCGCCACTTCCTCCGGGTTCATGCAGGCTCCTCCGGGTTCATGCAGGCTCTTGCGGGTTCATTCCGGCAGGCCGAACCGGCGGGCCAGTTGACGGACCTCGGCCGCCCGCTTGTCAGCGTCGATCTCGTTCTGGATCAGACCCTGCGCCTTCAGCTTCTCGGTCACGGCCGGGTCCTCCTCGAACGGCGTGTCGAGGTTGTTCATGAAGGCCAGGCTCGAGATCGAACGGCGGGGGCGCTGGCCGCCGGTCAGCGGGTCCTCGGCCGGGTAGCCGACGAGGAGCGTCCAGCACGGGATCCAGTGGTCGGGGTACTTGAAGACCTGCTTGGCCGTCTCCATGTTGACGGCGTGGAGGCAGCAGCCGAGCCCCTCGTCGACGGCGGTCAGCATGGCCGAGCTGATGGCCAGGCCGGTCTCGATGGTGCCCATCCAGCCGACGACGGCCGGGTCGGACAGCATCGGGGTGATGATCTGGCCGACGACGTTCTCGTCGACGTAGGCGTCGGACCAGCCGTGGCTGGGGTTGAGGGCGCCGAGGGTGACCAGCTCCTTCAGGTTCTTCCGGAAGTTGGCCGGGTCGGCGTAGGAGCAGTCGGCGAAGAAGTAGATCTGGACGGGCGCCAGGTCGAGGTCGGCCGTCGTCGTCGGCACCCGCAGCGCGTCGAGCGTCTCGGCGTCGAGGTCGTCGCGGTAGACGACCAGGGCCTTCCAGTAGTCGATGTTGCCGGAGCGGGAGGCACGGTTGGCGGCCTCCAGCATCGTTTGGATCTTCTCCTTCTCCACCGGCTTGTCCGGCTCGAAGTAGCGGATGCTGCGGCGGTTTCCGAGAACCTGCTTGAACTCCATGGGGATCCTCCCTCTCACGCGACAGACAACACGGTGATGACGACGGCAGCGGGGTCGGAGCCGAGGAAGCCACCGCCGTTCTCGGCCAGCGCCACCCGGGCGCCGTCGACCTGGCGGGCCCCGCAGCGGCCCCGGAGCTGGTCGGCGAGCTCCACAAGCTGGGCGCAGCCCGTGGCGCCGATGGGATGGCCCTTGGCCAGCAGACCGCCGCTGGGGTTGACGGGCACCCGCCCGCCGAGGGCGGTCTCGCCCGACGCCAGCAGCTTCGGTCCTTCGCCCGGCCCGCACAGGCCGAGCTCCTCGTAGATCATGAGCTCGGCGGGGGCGGCGGCGTCGTGGACCTCGCAGACGTCGAGATCCTCGGGCCCGACCCCGGAGGCGTCGTAGGCCCTGGCCACGGCCCGCTCCACCGCGCCGGCGTCGCCCGGACCGCGGTCGCGGCCCGACACCAGCGTCGTCGACCGCACCCGCACCGTGTCGGCGCCCAGCCGGCGGGCGGCGTCCTCGGAGCACAGCACGATGGCGGCCGCGCCGTCGCCGATGGGGGAGCACATGAGCAGCGTCAGGGGCCCGGAGATCTGCCGGCTGGCCAGGACCTGCTCGACCGTCACGTCGCCGCCGTACTGGGCCTTGGGGTTGAGCTTGCCGTTGCCCTGGTTCTTGACCGCGATGCGGGCGAAGTCCTCCGCCGTTGCGCCGCTCTGCTCCATGTAGTGGCGCGTCATGCCGGCGTAGACGTCCATGAACGGCGACTTCCCGCCGCCGTCCTTCTTCTTCTCGGCGAGGAGCTCAGCACCGACCGGCAGCGGCGACCCGGCGTCGGGGCCGGCCGTGCCCATCCCGAGCAGGGTTCGCGTCAGCGCCTCCCGGGCGCCGACGACGTTGTCGAGGTCGACGGCCGTGCCGATGGCGGCGAAGCTGCGCATCTTGTCGGGGTGGGTGAGCTTCTCCGACCCGATGGCCAGAGCGATGTCGACGGCGCCCGACGCCACCGCCATGTGGGCGAGAAAGAATGCGCTTGAAGCCGAGGCGCAGGCGTTCTCCACGTTGACGATCGGCACGCCCAGGATGCCGGTGTTGCGCAGGGCGACCTGGCCCCGGATCATCTCCTGCCCGGTCAGGATCCCGGCCGTGGCGTTGGAGAAGAAGGCCATCTCGATGTCGCCCGGAATCGCCTGGGCGTCGCGCAGCGCTTCGGCGACGGCCTCCTCGGCCAGGGACCGGACGGTGGAGTCCATGAACTTCCCGAAGGCCGTCATACCCGTCCCGGCGACGAAGACCTCTCGCATCGTTGGCTCCTCTCGCCTTTAGACCTTTTCCACCTTGTAGCCCACGGCCTCCCGGTCCCACGTACCGGGGGTGATGCCCTGGGCCTTGAGGGCGGCGTACTGGATGCGGTGCGTCTCGGTCTTGGGCAGCGCCTCGACGATCTCGACGTAGCGGGGAACGGCGTAGTGGGCCATCTTGCCCCGGCAGAAGTCGAGGATCGACTCCGGCGCCGGCGCCGCACCGGGCTGGGGCACGATGACGACCTTCACCTCGTCCTCGCCGAGCTCGGAGCGCACCGCGTGGGCGCCGCACTCCAGCACGTCGGGATGCTGATTGATGACCGTCTCGATCTCCCAGGCGGAGATGTTCTCGCCGAGACGGCGCATCGACTCCTTCTTGCGCCCCTTGTAGTACCACCAGCCGCCGTCGTCGATGACGCCGAGGTCGCCGGAGTGGAACCACCCGCCCCGGTAGGCGTCGGCGGTGGCTTCGGGGAGCTTGTGGTAGTGGGTCATCTGGCCCAGCGGGTGGCGGAAGCAGATCTCGCCCACCTGCCCGTCGGGGAGGGGATTCCCGTCGTCGTCCATGATGGCGAAGTCGATGTTGGCGATGGGCTTGCCCATCGAGCCGACCTTCCCGTCGGCGTTGAGGAGGAAGCCGGGGGAGTCGACCATCCCGTAGAACTCGACGATCTTGGTGCCGAAGCGCTGCTCGAACTCCCGCCACCGGTCGGGCGGCGCCGCCGCCGACAGGACGGTGCGGACGGGGTTGTCGGCGTCGTCGGGCTTGTTGGGCTGCTTGAGCAGGATGGAGATCATCCCGCCCAGCGTGTTGAACTCGACCGCCTCGTAGCGGCGGCAGTCGTCCCAGAACCGGGAGGCGGAGAACCGCTCGGCGAGGGCGAACTTGGCGTCGAGCAGCAACGAGCCGATGAACGAGATCAGCAGCGCGTTGCCGTGGAACAGCGGCAGCGGCGTATAGAGGGTCTCGCCCGCCTGCACGCCGGTGGCGCCGAGGATGATCCCGAGCGGGCTGGTGTCGTATTTCGTGGCCACGACGCCCTTGGGCGGGCCGGTGGTCCCCGACGTGTACATCATCCCGACGCCGCCGCTCGGCTCCTCGAGGTCGACGTCGGGCTCGGTGTCGGCGCCGTCCATCAGGCGCTCGAAGTCCCAGTCGATGCCGTCGTCGGGCTTGCCGTCGAGCACAACGGTGGAACGCAGCAGCGGGCAACGGTCGCGCACCGACAGCAGGGCGTCCCGCAGGTCCTCGTGGACGATGGCCGTGACGGCGTCGGAGTCGGAGAGGATGTGGGCCAGCGTCGCGCCGCGCTGGGACGTGTTGACCGGTACCGAGTGGGCGCCGATGAAGATGATGCCGAGATGGGCCCAGAGGAACTCCGGCCGGTTGGGGAGGAGCAGCGCCACCTTCTCCCCGGGCCGTACGCCGAGCTCGAGCAGGCCGTTGGCGGCCCGCTGGGCGTAGGACAGCACGTCCCGCCAGGGGACCTCCTCGTCCTTCCACTTCAGCCAGGTGGCGTCGGGGTGGTCGGCCACCCGCTTCCGGATCGTCTGCTCGATGGGCCCCTGAGCTCGAGCCATACCGACCACCCCTCCGCTCGTATGCCTTCCGGGAGGCAGGTAATGCTCCCTAATGCCAGTTGTGCTCGTGGTCCCGGTGACGGTCGGTGACGTAGCCGTCCTTGTAGTACTTGTCGTAGAAGTCGGTGTCGAGGTGGTGGACGACGACGCCGAAGTGCATCTGGAGCGGGTTGTACGTCACCGGGAACTGGCCGAAGTTCTCGATGCAGTACTCGATGTGGGCCTGCACGGCCTCCCGCACCCAGGTCTGGGGCTTGGCCCTCGGGTGGGCCAGGATGCCCTCGACGGTGGCCGGGTCCTTCCAGGGGGACTGCCCCTGGCGCAGCGAGTTGTTCTCGCCCTCGGCGCCCCAGGCGCCGTCGCCGTACTTCTCGTCGTACCACTGGTCGACCAGCGCCTTGGCGTCGGGGTACTTCGGCGACGGCACCCGGGTGGTCTCCCACTTGCCGGGCCAGCCGAGGCACTGCACGGCGCCGGTGGCGATAGGGGCCCGCTCGTTCATGGGAGCGAAGGTGGCCTGGAGTCCGGGTGTGAGGTCGGGGTAGGCGCCGAGGATCACCTCGGGGATGAACCCGCAGTAGTTCCAGTGGCCGAGACCCATCGACTCGCAGGCCAGGCGGATGTTCTGGATCTGCATGCCCACCGGGTACTGCTCGACCTGGAACCACAGCTGGTCGAAGCCCGCCAGCGGCACCGGCAGCTCCAGCTTGCCCTCGCCGACCCACTCGCCGACGCCGGCCGGCTGCATGCCGTTGAACTCGTCGACCGGGAACATCGACCAGACGTCGAACAGGTTCACGAAGGCGCTGGTGAGCTTGCCGTTGTCGGTGACGGGGAGGAACCAGGTCGTGCCCGGCTTGTTCATGTTGTGCTGGTACGGGCCCATCAGCGTGGCGTGGGGGGCCATCGGGAGGCGCATGGCGTAGTCGATGTCGGGCCGGGAGTCGGAGAGCTGGACGGTGTCCTTGCGGTACCACTCCAGCACCCGGTCGTACTGGCTGTTCGACATCTCCATGGCTTCGTTGCGGTGGTTCGCCGGCTTGTAGATCGAGGCGCCGTTGTCGTTGATGATCAGCAGGTCGGTGGCCAGCGAGTTCCCGGCGGTGGGGGTGGTCCGCCCCGCGATCGACACCAGTTCGTGGAAGCCGCCGCCGAGCGAGATGTCCCATGCCGCGATGCCGTTGGGGCCGCAGGCGGCCCACGACAGGAGCGCCTCCTCCGTCTCGGTCAGCGCCAGCGGCGCCTTGTCGGAGACGAACTCCATCGGCCCCTTCTCCTGCGCCATCTCGCGCCCGGTGACCGGGTGCTTCTCGGTCGTGCCGGAGTCGATGCGGTAGCCGTAGCCGACCCTGCGGGTGCGGGTCTGGCGCATGAGTTCGAAAACGCTCCGGTCGTCAGTGAAGGCCTTCGCGAGCTGCTCGGACTCCGTCACTCTCCCCCTCCTTCTCCCCACCCTGTGGGCACTCGTAGACCTTGGCCGGAGACGGAACGTAGGGAACGCTCAATTCGCCGTCAAGGACGTTCCCGGCCCGCCGGGCAAAACCCGTAGCAGAACCCGTAACAGCTACGGGCGGCCGATCGAGACGGGGACGGCCGACGAGGCGAGCCGGCGGCCGGCGGTACGGACCCGGCCGTAGAGCGTGGTCCGCTGCTCCAGCGGCCGGCCCAGGGGGGCGACGACCTCGGCCAGGTCGTCCTCCTCGACACCCTGGCCGTGCTCCGCTCCGGCCGCCCGGGAGATGTTCTCGTTCATGAGCGTGCCGCCGAGGTCGTTGCAGCCGGCCCGGAGGGCCTGTCTGGCACCGGGAAGACCCAGCTTCACCCAGGAGCACTGGATGTTGTCGATGAGCCCGGTCATGGCGATCCGGGACACGGCGTGGATCAGGAGAGCTTCCCGGAAGGTGGGACCGGGCCGGGCCTTCTTCTGGAGGTAGATGGGGCTGGCCATGTGCACGAACGGCAGGGGCACGACCTCGGTGAACCCGCCCGTCTCCGCCTGCAGGGCCCGGGCCCGGACCAGGTGCCGGGCCACGTGCACCGGCCGCTCCACGTGCCCGAACATGATCGTCACGTTGGACCGCAGGCCGATGGAGTGGGCCACCCGGTGGACCTCGAGCCACTCGTCGGTGTTGACCTTGTCGGGGCAGATGACGGCCCGTACCTCGTCGTCGAGGATCTCGGC
>JAUZEY010000118.1 GCA_030838785.1 Actinomycetota bacterium
CGAGGGCGGTGACGTCGGCGCCGGCGAAGCGGACCCGGCCCGCCTCGGGGGTGACGAAGCCCGACAGGGCGTCGACCAGCGTCGTCTTGCCTGCGCCGTTGGGCCCGATGAGGCCCACGATCTCGCCCTCCCGGACGGCGAGGCCGGCTTCGTCGACGGCGGTGAGGCCGCCGAAGCGGACGGTGAGGCCGGCGCAGGCCAACACCTCGGCCGGCGGCGCGGCGGCGGCGTCCCCGTCCCCGTCGCCGACCCCGGCCCGGACGCGGCCGGCCGGTTCGGACCGGGCCCGGCGCCCGCCGCCTTCCAGGAACACCGAACGGAGCAGGTCGTCACGCTCGGCCAGGTCGGCCGCCGAGCCCGAGAAGCGGACCGTGCCCTTCTCCAGGAACACCGCCCGGCTGGCGAGGTGGAGGGCGACCGTGACCGACTGCTCGACGAGGATCGTGGTGAGCCCACCGCCCGACAGGTGGGCCACGACGTCGAGCAGCTCCTCGACCACCGCCGGAGCGAGGCCGAGCGACAGCTCGTCGATGATCAGCAGCCTCGGGTCGGGGGCCAGCGCCTGGGCCAGGGCCAGCATCTGCTGCTGGCCGCCGGACAGCAGACCGGCCGGCTGCGCGGCCCGCTGCCCGAGGATGGGGAACAGCTCGTGGACCCGTTCCGTCGCCGCCTCACAGCGCTCCCGGTCGGAGCGGAACGTCCACATCGCCAGCCGGAGGTTCTCGGCCACCGTGAGGCCGGGGTAGACGCCCCGGCCGCCGGGTGCGTGGGCCATCCCGAGGCGGGCCAGGGCTTCGGGGGCGGCGCCGGTGACGTCGCGCCCGTCGAAGGTGACGGTGCCGTGGCGGGGCGGCGTCAGCCCGGACAAGGCCCGGACGAGGGTCGACTTCCCGGCGCCGTTGGTGCCGAGCAGGGCCACGACCTCGCCCCGGTCGACGTCCAGGTCGATGCCGAACAGCACCTGCAGCGATCCGTAGGCCACGTCGAGCCCCCGGGCCGACAGGAAGGCCCTACTCCCCTGCCCGTCCGAACCCGCCAACCGGCGTTCCTTTTCCGCAGTATCCCGGTAAAGGAACGCCGGTTCGGCTTGCCCGGCCGGCCCGCCCAACCGGCGTTCGTTATCCGCAGTATCCCGGTAAAGGAACGCCGGTTGGGGTCCGGCGGCGGCGGCGCCGTCGGCAGCGTCGGCGGCGTCGGAGTTCGGCCCGTCCGCTGGCTCGCCCAGGACGCCTTCGAAGAGGGTGCCGCCGTCGTCGCCGCTTTCCTCGGCGGCGCCGGCGGTGAGGCCCCGGCGGCGGGCGACGAGGTCGAGGGCGCGGCGGCGGAGCCGCAGCGCCGCTTCGCCGAGGCCGCCGGGGAAGACGAGCAGCAGGACGAGGACGCCGGCGCCGGTCACGATCAGTTGCAGGCCGCCGCTCACGAAGTACTGGGCGTAGCGCAGCGCCATGGCGCCGAGGATGGCGCCCCACACCGAGGTGAGCCCGCCGACGACGACCATGCTGAAGGCCTCGAAGCTGAGGGACGGGGCGTAGGTGCCGAGGTGCACGCCGTTGAGGGCGACGACGTGGAGGCCGCCGGCCACGCCGGCCAGCGCGCCGCTCACGGCGAAGGCGGCCAGCCGGGTTCGGGCCAGGGAGACGCCCCGGGCCTCGGCGGCCCACTCGTTGTCCCGCACCGCCAGCAGGGCCCGCCCGGGCCGGCGGCGGCGCAGGTTCACGACCACCGCCACCGCCGCCGCCAGCACCGCCACCGAGAACAGGAAGAGGTTGCCCTCGTCGGTCAGGTCGATGTGGCCGAGGAGGACGGGCCGGCCGACGTCGGCCGGGATCCCGGAGTGCACGTAGGTCGGGTTGAGGAAGTAGCTCGACATCGACACGGCCAGCGCCAGGGTCGTCACCGGCAGGAAGAGTCCCCGGACCCGCAGCGCCGGGAGACCGAGGGCGACGGAGGTGACGAGCCCGGCCGCCGCCGCCCCCAGCAGCGCCAGGAAGAGGTCGGCGTGGGCCGAGGTCAAGAGATCGCCGGCGGCCACCGCTCCGACGCCGACCACGGCGAACTGCCCCAGGCTGATCTGGCCCGTCCACCCGGTGAGGACGACGAGGGACAGGGCGACCAGGGCGTAGACGGCGGTCACGGTGCCGAGCAGGCTCAGCTGCTCGACGGAGACCGAGGCCCGGAAGACCAGCACGGCCACCAGGGCGGCGCCGTAGAGGAGGCGCCGGCCCCAGATCACCTCGGGGAGGCGGCGCAGCGGCGCCGGGATCGGCGGGACGTCGCCGGCCCGCACCCACGACGACAGCGCCCCCGACTCGGCCCTGGTCGACCGGTCCCGCAGCAGCGGCAGGGCGACGAGGATCACGACGAGGTAGGCGACGTCGATGGTTCCGGCCCGGCCCGTCGTCCAGAACACCGATTGCTGCAGGACGCCGAGGCCGATGGCCACCAGCGCCGCCCGGGGCAGGCTCGTCATGCGGGCCAGCACGGCGGCGGTGAGGGCGGGGAGCAGCAGCGTCGGTTCGCCGGCCGCGCCCCGCACCGTGCCCGAGATCGGCAGCGCCAGCACGGCGGCCAGGGCCGACAGCACCGAGGCCAGCACCCAGACCCCGGTCGACAGCCGTCGCACCGGCACGCCCGACAGCCGGGCCCGCTCGATGTTCTCGGCCGTGCCCCGGATCGCCCGTCCGGCCGCCGTGCCCTTGAGCAGGTACACCAGCCCGGCCATGACCACGGGGACGGCCAGCATGATCATGAAGTGGCCGCCGGAGAACAGGATCGGCTTCACCTCGCGGGTGAAGTGGAGCGGCGCAGGCATGGAGCCGCCGAGCACGCTGCGGCTGTCACCGAACAAGCCGGGTAGCCCGACCTCGAGCCCGGCGAAGACCTGGGCCAGTCCCACCGTCGCCAGCGTGAGGATGAGGCGGGGAACGGTGAAGAAGCGGCGGATCACGAGGAGGTCGACCGCCGCGCCGAGCAGCGCGGCGAAGGCCAGGCCGGCGCCCACGGCCGGGAAGTACGACCAGTGGCGGATGTGCGACAGCTCGAACGTCAGCGCGGCGGCCGCGGAGCCCACAGCCACCTGGGCGAAGTTGATCACCCGGGCCGCCCGGTAGACGAGGACGAGGCCCATGGCGGTGAGAGCAGTCAGGGAACCGAGCACCACGCCGAGGAGGACCACGCCCGGCGGCAGGCCCCGGGACAGGAGCCGGGCCAGCAGCGCCCAGCCACCGAGGACGCACGTCCCGGTCAGGAGCGGGTGCGTGAAACGGGCCGGCAGCCTCACTTCGACGGCGGGAAGGCCGGCTCGCCCGGCGGCCAGGCGCCGGCGAAGCGGTTGCCGCCGAGGGTCGTGACGTAGCGGCCCTTCCTGCCGTTCCAGGGGCTCGTGGCCTGCGGGTCCCAGTAGATCTCCCGGGCGTCGCTCACCGCCGTGTAGTCACCGGGCCCGAACTTCCACAGGCCGATCTCGCCCTGGTGGGGCGGGTAGGCGAAGCAGCCGGCCTCGAACGCCTTCGGGGTGAGGTTGGGGCCGGCCATCTGGGCGCAGACGAAGAACTGCAGGATCGGGTAGTAGGCGATGTCGCGCAGTTGCGCCGGCTCGTCGGTGCGGACCGCCTTGTAGGCCCGGTACGACTCGCTGGCGTACCCCGAGAGGAGGTCGCCGATGACGCCCATGCCGAAGGCGTGCGCCCACTGGCCCTGGTCGTAGAACTGGCCGACGATGTCGGTGTCGACCGCCCCGAAGCCGGCCACGAGCCATTCCGGGTGGTAGTCCTGCTGGTTGGCCTGCGGGGTGGCGAAGTAGGGCAGCAGCGGGTCGCACATGCACATGACGGTGGTGACCCCGGCCGCCTTCATCTGGGCCACCACGTTGGTGGCGGTCTGCGATTCGGCGTTGAAGTCCAGCGGGTAGTTCACCCGCCGGGCGAAGTGGTACCCGGCCGCCTTGTACCGGGCCTCGGCGTGGTCGGCGCATTCCTGGTACCACGGCGAGTCGGGCACCACGAGCCCCACGGCCCGGGGCCTGGTCCGCATCGCCGGATCGCCTGCCCACCTGGCCGGCGACGACCCCAGCCGCTTGACGACGTAGTCGATGCTCTGCTCGGCCAGCCACGTGCAGTCGGGGAGGTTGGCCCAGGCGTAGGGCGCCCGGGCCTGGTACCACGACTTCGACATGTGGAAGGTCCCCAGGCCGATGACGCCCTGGCGCACGAGCGCGTCGGCGTAGGAGGGGGCGGCCGCCGTCAGGTCGGCGAAGGCCTTGATCTGCTGGCCGACGGTGAGAGCGTCGGCGTTGGCCTCCTCCTGGTAGCCGCCGCTGACCCCGGCCAGGGCCGGGACCTTGGCCTTGTAGAAGACGACCTGGATCTTGCGGCCGTAGAGCTGGTACACGCGGTTGAAGTAGTCGACGT
>JAUZEY010000123.1 GCA_030838785.1 Actinomycetota bacterium
ATGGCGCCGTGGGCGAAGTTGAAGATGCCCGACGTCTTGTACGTCAGCACCAGGCCCATGGCCGCCAGGCCATACAGCGACCCCGTCGTGAGACCGGCGATGACGAACGGCCAGAAGTTGCTCATGCGTCACCACCCGGGAGGCACACGCCGCACGGACGGCGCCCCGCCTGCTCGTGGCCCGCCGCCGACGCCGCCACGACCCCGGCCTTGCCGGCCACGAACGAGCAGTCGGCCCGGTGGTACTTCGTCATCGTCGGCGCCGACACCAGGTCGCCCGCCGCCACGCCCGTCGCCAGCGCGGCGGCCGCCCCACCCTCGACGACGTTGCCGAACAGGCCCAACCGGCGCTGGCCGATCGCCCGCCGTCCGGCAGTCAGGAAGAGGATGACACCCGCGCCCGACACGAGCAGCGCCGCTCCGGCCAGGTCGATCCACACGACCTGATGCCCCACCCGCAGGGTCCCCGACGTCCCGGTGTAGCCGGCCAAGAGGCCGCCGACGCCGACGACCAGCAGCACGGCGAGCACCAGACGCTGCCCGGCGGTCCACGGCGACGGCGCCACCCCGACGGGATGCGTGGCGCTCATCGCAGCGACACCTCGCGGGGCACGACCTGGCCGTTGCGTTCCGGGGACGCGACGTCCGACCCTTCCGCCGACGGAGCCGGGAGCCGGTTCGTCTCGACGAGGTGACGGTCGATGGCGTCGAGCTTGCGCCACTCGTCGCGCAGGTCGGCCGACAGCCACAGCAGCGCGCCCAGCCCGAGGAGGAAGAGACCGACCATGCCCCCCGAGACGATGTACGGCATCTGTTCACCGGTGTTGAGCGTGTCCGATACCCCGAGGTAGCCGACCAGCAGCGCCACGGCGCCGCCGATCACGCACAGCCAGGCTCCGATCCGGTCCCACTGGTTCCGTGTGTACTTCACGATGTCCACTTGAGCTTCACCCCCATCAGCCGGAGGACGGTGCCCCCGAGGAATGCCACGGTGGCTGCCGCCACCAGGATCAGATAGATGCTGGCCGTGTCGACCAGGGTCATCGGTGTGCGGGAGATCGGTGCCGCCTCCTGCACGATGTTGGTCGCCTGCGGTTCAGAGACCGGAGCCGCCGCCGGCGCGGCTTCCGGCACGGTGGAGGCGCCGGAGTCGGCGGCGCCCGTCCCGCTGTTGTCGTAGGTGCTGCTGTCGCCGGTCGTGGCCGGCAGCGCCACCGGTCCGGTCGTCGTCGAGGCCGGGGCCGGCGTGTCAGCCGGCGGGCCGATCACCTGCGTGTCGGACGGGCCGGTGTCGAGCGCCGGCAGGGAGTCCCCGATCGAGGTCGGGCTGCCCGACACCGTGGCCGACGCCGCCATCTGGCCGAACACATAGCGGATCACCATCGTCGGACCACCCGGCGTCGCCTGCTCCTGGCGGATCACCAGACCCGGGCTCACGACACCGTCGGGGTTGTCCACCCGGGACAGGTACTCCACCGTGATCTTCGCCTGCTTCAACGCGTCGAGTAGCGGGTTGCCCTGCGGGATCGGCGTGTTCGTCCCGGCGAAGGCGAACCCCTTCTCCGAGAACCCCACCGTCTGCCCCGCGATCGACATCCCGTTGATCACGAACGACGCCTCCCGGGTCGGGTCCGTCCCCGGACCCCGGGTCACCTTGGCCCGGGCGTCGACCTGCCCGATCCGCAGCACGCCGCCGATGTTCACGACGTCGGCCGTGCCCGTCGCCACCGCCGTCACGACACCCGAGGTGGCGTCACGGCTCGTCGTGGCGTCGGTCACCGTCGACCCGATGGCCGACGCGCTCGTCCCGCTCCCCGACCCGCCGCCCGTCATCGTCGCCCCTTCCGACGACGACTCGGTGCTCTTGGCCGACAGCGCATAGCCCGGCTGGGCCAGCTTCGCTTCCGGGGTTGTCGGATGGCTCGACGACACGTAGAACGGATAGCTCGGCGGCGACGGCAGACCGGTCAGACCGGCCAGCAGCCCCGGCCCCGAGATCGCCAGGTCACCCGGATACGGCAGCGAGGCGAACGCCCGGGAGTTCCCCAAGCCGTCGATCACCGACTGGGACACCGGGCCGCCGCCGTCGATGAACGTGTCGACCGCCACGAAGCCCGGGGCGCCGAAGGAGAACCGCACACCCTCGGCCGACGCCACCGCCTCGTACGACGTCGGTGCCGGCGGCACCTCCGCCCCACCGGCGACGGTGGTCGCCACGGCCAGCACCGCCGTGGCCAGTACCCCGGAAGCACCGGCCAGGCAGAGCGCCCGCCGACCCATGGACCGGTGCGGTCGCAGTCGGTTCACGGCCATCCCCCCTCACGTTCGAACTCCCGCCCGAGACGGACGGGACTGACTACGTCACGACACGATCAACGTCCCCGCCAGCAGGCGCTTGGCTCCCTCGACCGCCCGGGCCTGGGCGACCGGTATTCCGTTGCTGATCACGAGGAGGCCCGTCACCAGCGTCGTCACCGTGTCGAGGACGACGGTGCGATCGGCGGCGGCCAACTCCCCGGTGGCGATGCCGGCGTCGACCACCTCGCCGAAGAAGAAGTCGCGGCGCGCCCACGCCGATGTGAAGGCTTCACGGAGGTCGGGGTGACGGGCGACGTCGCCCGTGACCGACAGGGCGAACCCGGCCACCGCGGGGTCAGTGGTGCTCAGTCGCCCCGTCTCGTCGAGGATCGCCTCGACCTTGGCGACGAAGGTCGCATGCGGCGTGGCCACCGCCCGGAACCGCTCGTCGACCAGTTGCTCCACTTCCGTGAAGACGGCGAGGTAGAGCTCCCGCTTGGAGCCGAAGTGGTGGTAGAGCGCCCCGGTGGTGAGGCCGACCCGGGACGCCACCATGTGGGTGCTGGCCGCGGTGTAGCCCGCCTCGGCGAAGCACTCCCGGGCGGCGACGAGGATCCGTTCCCGGGTCAGGCCGTCAGAGTCGACTGGCCGGCCACGGCGGCGGGCCGTCGGCTTGGGCTTGGGCTTGGGCCGGGGCTCTCGTTCGGTCGCCGGCGATGGATCGACGACGATGTCGACGTCGACGTCGATCTCGTCCGGGGCCGCCAGAGAGGCTTTGCGTGAGCTCGCCACGATCGCCGATCCTGGCATAATGAACGTTCAATTTCCAGAGGGAATCTGAAAACTTTCCGCGACGCGCAAATTTTGGCGCTCTATCGTTGCTCTTCATTTCCGCGTCGGGTAAGAACGCTCGGCACACACGACCGGGCCCTCGGCCCACGAAGGGGGATCTCGAATGCCTCAGTACCTGTCGCAGGAGTGGCTGGACGAGTTCGTAGCCCTGGCCGTCGACCAGCCCACCCGGCCCGGCGCCACGGTGAAGATCCAGTACAAGGTCACCGGCGGCCCCGCCGGCGACATCGACTACTCCTGGGTCATCGACGAGGGCAAGATCCTCGAGGCCAAGCTCGGAACGATCGAAGGCGCCGACTTCACCATGACCAACGCCTACGACGACGCAGCCAAGATCCAGAAGGGCGAACTCGAGGCCACCGCCGCCTTCATGCAGGGCAAGATCAAGGTCGCCGGCAACATGGCCAAGATGATGTCGCTCCTGCCCATCACCAACTCCCCCGAGTGGAAGGCCCTCCAGGAGAAGGTCAACACCATCACCGAGTACTGATGGCGACCACCGACGGGCCGTTCTACCGGCCGGTCGACGACGAGGTCGAGGTCTTCCAGGCCGCGGCCCGCCGCGGCCTGCCCGTCCTGCTGAAAGGCCCGACGGGCTGCGGCAAGACACGGTTCGTGGAGGCAATGGCGCACGGGCTCGGCCGGGATCTCCTCACGGTGGCCGGCCACGAGGACCTCACCTCGGCCGACCTCGTGGGCCGGTTCCTGCTCAAGGGCGGGGAGACGGTGTGGGTGGACGGGCCCCTCACCCGGGCCGTCCGTGAGGGTGCCATCTGTTACCTGGACGAGGTCGTGGAGGCCCGCCAGGACACCACGGTGGTGATCCACCCGCTGACCGACCATCGCCGTCAACTGCCGGTCGACCGGCTCGGGATCACGCTCGACGCTGCGCCGGGGTTCCAGCTGGTGATCTCCTACAACCCCGGCTACCAGAGCGTGCTCAAGGACCTCAAGGACTCGACCCGGCAACGGTTCGTGGCCATCGAGCTCGACTTCCCGCCCGCCGACATCGAGACCGAGGTCGTGGCCCACGAAGCCGGTATCGACGTCGAGACGGCCCAGGCGCTGGTCAAGGTCGGCCACGCCATCCGCAACCTCGACGGCGCACCGCTGCGGGAGGTGGCCTCGACCCGGGCCCTGATCCTGGCCGGCGGCCTCGTCGCCGAGGGACTGAGCCTGCGCCGGGCCGTGCGGTCGGCCGTGGTGGAGATCCTCTCCGACGATCCCGACATGATCCGGGCTCTCGGCGAGCTGGTCGACGCCTTCCTGCCCCAACCGTGACGGAGCGCCGAACGCTCATGGGCCCGAGGCCGTTCGGGTGGAGGCGAGCCGGAGGTGACTGACGCCCGGGCCGCCGACGATCCGGGCGATCCGGGGCGGTTCCGGCTGCTGGCCACCTACCTGGCCGGCCAGGCCCTCGGGGTGACCGAGGCCGCGGCCGGGGAGGCGGCCCACACGGACGCGCGGTTCGTCTTCGTCTCGGCCGGCCGCCCGCTCGGGGAGCAGCGGCGGGAGGTGCTCTGTCAGGCCGCCCTCCTCGGCGCCGGCTCCCTGGACCGGGAACTGGTCAAGGCGTTCCGGGGGCGGCCCAAGGTGGCCCGCCGCTACCTGGCCCTCGAAGGCCGCCGGGCGCTCGCCGACCTCGGGGACCGGCTGGCCCTGGCCGCCGCCGTCCGTTCGGCGGGGGAACCGACCACCGCCAGCGCTGCCGAGTCCCTCGACGTCGCCTGCGGTCGGCGGGCCGTCGCCGAGCCGCCGGACTGGTTCGGTGTCATCCGGCCGTCCCGGCTGCTGGGGGCGGCGGAAGGCGGGCCGGGCGGTCAGCCGACCGACAAGGATCTCCGCCTCCAGGTCAAGCAGACCGAGGTGCCGGAGGCCGACGACGACGAGGAGCAGGGCGAGGAGAGCAAGATCCTCAAGCTGTTCCAGAACCCGCTGTCCAACTCCAACGCCCTGACCAACTTCCTGTCCAAGATGCTCGGCATGTCCCGGTCCCCGGGCCAGGGCAACGCCGGCGGCGAGATGCCGGTGGGGTCGATCCGCCGGGTCGACAAGGTCGGACCCAATGCCCGCCCCCTGCCCGTCCCCCTCCAGTTCGCCGACGACGACACCCCCGGCCCGGCCGGTGGGGTGGGCGGCGCCCTCTACCCGGAATGGGACGTCCACAAGAACCACTACCGGCCCGAATGGTGCCGGGTCATCGAGTTCCCGCTCGGACCCACCCCCGAAGTCGCCGGCGCCGGTGTCGAACGCGACGAGGTCCTCCGCCGGCGCCTGGCCCGCCTCGGCCTCGGCCCCAAGGTGCTGCGCCGCCGGCCCGACGGCGACGACCTCGACGTCGACGCCCTCATCGACCTCGCCGTCGACCTGCAGGCCGGCCACTCCCCCGCCGAGAACATCTACCTCGAACGGCGCAAGCTGGCCCGCAACCTCGGCGTGCTCATCCTCCTCGACGCCTCCGGCTCCGCCACCGAAACCGACCCCGACGGCCTCTCCGTCCACGAGCACCAGCGCCGGGCCGCCGCCACACTCGCCGTCACCCTGGAAGAGCTCGGCGACCGCGTCGCCGTCT
>JAUZEY010000130.1 GCA_030838785.1 Actinomycetota bacterium
ATCGATCGGATCGTGAGCGCCCCTTGCGGACAACGCCCTCTTCTGGTCGACGGAGCTCTCCGGTTCAGGGCTGCCAGGCCACCGCCCTGGCCGAGTGGAACACCACCCTCGAGGGCCGGGTGGCCGAGCAGATGGGCGAGCTGGACCGCCTGAGCCGGCTCCGCGGTTCCTACTAGAGGTCAGCCGAGTGTCATCGCCATAAGACCAGCGGTGAGCCACGCATCGAGCTCGACCGAGCTCCACGAGACGGGCGGGTGTCACCGGAACGGGCCCGATGCGGCCGTGGGTGTCGTCGAGGACGTGCTTGCCGGGCGGGGCGCAGGCGTCGCCGCCAGTCGAGCGATCGGCTCAGAGTGGGCTCTGGCGGCCGAACCCGCCTCGGCAGAAGACGAGTGGCTCGGCGTCGTCCCGGTGCACGTTGAGGGAGCGGACCCGTCCGACGACGATCCAGTGGTCACCGGCGAGGTGCTGCTGCTCGAGGTCGCAGTCGAGGTGGGCCACGGCGCCGTCGAGGAGCGGGGACTGCGTCACCGGCGCCGCCGACCAGGCCAGGCCGTCGAACTTGTTCGGTTCCTTGCTCGCCAGTCGCCGGCAGACCTCGGTCTGGTCGTCGGCCAGGATGCTGACCCCGAACGAACCGCTGCGCTCGATCGCGGGCCACGTGTTCGAGGTCGTCATGACGCAGAAGCCGACGAGCGGCGGGTCGAGCGATACGGAGAAGAAGGACCCGGCCGCCATACCGACCGGGCGGCCGTCCTGAAGGGTCGTCACGACGGTGACCCCGGTCGGGAAGGAACCGAGAATCTGGCGGAACCGGGCTGCGTCGTCGGCCACCACGACGTCTTCGTTCATGTCCACTCCTTTGAGAATTCGTCGGGCGCCGTCAGTCGGCAAGGGTAAGAAGGGCGCCGTCAGCAGCGTCCGGTCCGACCACGGTGACGGGTACCTGCGGGAGCAGATGGCCGAGCTTGCGCCGCTTGGCACTCAGGTAGGCGCCGTTGAGGGGGGTCGGCTCGACGATCAGCGGAACCCGCTCGGTGATCTCGAACCCGTAGCCGGCGAGGCCCTTGGGCTTGGCCGGATTGTTGGTCATCAGCCGGATGGCCCGCACACCGAGATCGTCGAGGATTTGCGCGCCGATGCCGTACTCCCGGTCGTCGACGGGGAGGCCGAGGGCGACGTTCGCCTCAACCGTGTCGAGACCTCCGTCCTGGAGCCGGTAGGCCTCGATCTTGGCCGCCAGTCCGATGCCGCGTCCCTCATGCCCCCGGAGGTAGACGACCACGCCGCGTCCCGCGTCGGCGATGTTGGCCAGGGCCAGCTGGAGCTGGGCCCCGCAGTCGCACCGTCCCGAGCCGAGCACGTCGCCGGTCAGGCACTCGGAATGCACCCGCACGAGGACGGGATCGGCGCCGCCCACATCGCCCCGGACCAGGGCCATGTGCTCGACCCCGTCGAGCAGCGATTCGTAGGCGTGGACGGTGAAGGGCCCGTAGGGAGTCGGCAGGGTCGCCGAGCTGCGGGGGAGGACGAGTTGCTCGCGCCGACGTCGGTAGTCGATCAGCTCGTCGATGGTGATGACGGTCAGGTCGTGCTCGGCGGCGAACCGGACGAGGTCCTCTCCGCGAGCCATCCCTCCGTCAGTCCGGACGAGCTCGCAGAGAACCCCGGCGGGGGTGAGGCCAGCCAGGGTGGCGAGGTCGACGGCGGCCTCGGTATGGCCAGGCCGGCGCAGCACCCCGCCGGGTCGGGCCCGGAGCGGGAAAACGTGGCCCGGCCGGGTGAAGTCGCCCGGGGCCGCCGTCGGGTCGACCAGGGCGCGGATGGTGGCGGCCCGGTCCGCAGCCGAGATGCCCGTGGTCGTACCGGCGCGAAGGTCCACGGACACGGTGAAGGCCGTTCCCTGGGCCTCGGTGCCGTGTTGGACCATGAGGGGGATGTCGAGTTCGTGAAGCCGCTCGCCGGTCATTCCCACGCAGACGAGACCGCTGGTTTGGCGGATCATGAAGGCCAACGACTGCGGAGTGACCAGTTCCGCCGCCATGATCAGATCGCCTTCGTTCTCGCGGTCCTCATGGTCGAGGACAACGACGAACTCGCCGTTGGCGATGGCGGCGATGGCCGCCTCGACCCGGGTCGAAGCCGGCGCGAGACGTAGCTGCGCTTCGGTCGTCATTGTGACGTCTGCCTCCGGTTCGAGTCCGTCGTCGAGGTCAGGGTCGTGGACACGGCACCTCGCCGTCCGCTTCGAGCTCGGGCTGCGGGAGCGCCCACTCGGTCATCCCGATCAGCTGGCCCTCGGCGCAGGACCCGCCGGGTACCTCCCGATCGGCAGAGGGGCGCTCAACGACCGGACAGATCATGGCCGTGACTCCCAGTAGTCGAGAACCGCCGCGGCCGAGATGAATTCGTCGGCACCGTTGCGGAAGATCCAGACCGACCGGCAGCCGGAGGCGGCCGACATCAGCTCGCAGTCGTCGATCCGGCTTCCGCCAACGAGGGCCAGGCACACTCGCCGCCCCTCCATCTTGCGGAGCCCACTCAGTCGGGTCGCTGTCATGGCGCTGGCCTCCCCGTCGTACCGTGTTTGAGCACATGTTAATGCTGACAAACTTAGAATGTCAAGGCGGTCGCCGGACGTGAAACGGGCCGCCCCCGGCGCAGCAGGGGAGGACCTGCGGCAGGGAACGGCCCGTTCCGCCGATCGCGCCAACCCCAGCGGGCGGATCTGCGGTTCCGCGCTCGTTAGGCCCGCTGGAAGACGTACTCCCCCGGGGCGGGACCGAGGGGCCGGTAGGAGGCGTTGCCCAGCGCCGCCGGCGACTCCTTCTTGGCCCCCGAGCGCTCCGAGAGCCAAGCCGACCAGTCCTCCCACCACGTGCCCTTGTGGGCGGTGGCCTTGGCGAACCAGTTCTCGGGTTCCGGGATCGACTCGTCACCGATCCAGTACCCCGACTTCGGATTTCCGGGCGGGTGGATGACGGCCGCCACATGCCCGCTGGTCGAGAGGACGAACCGGGTCTTGCCGCCCAGAAGGCGGGCGCTGCGGTAGCAGGCGGGCCAGGGCGTGAGGTGATCGGTCTCGCCGCCGACGCTGTACGCGTCGCAGGTGATCTTCGACAGGTCGAGGGTCGTGCCGAGCATCTGCAGCGTCTTCTTGGGCAGCGGATTCTCCAGACCGATCCGCATCATGTCGGCGTGAGTCGCGGCTGACATGTTCATGGCGTCGAGGTTCCAGAAGAGGAGGTCCAGGGCCGGGGGCCTGTTCCCCATGTAGTAGTTGTTCACGAAGTTGTTCCAGATCATGTCGTTCGCTCGCAGCCAGGCGAAGGTGCGAGACAACTCGGTCCCGGGGAGGTAGCCGCGCTGGCGCACCCTGGTACCGGCCACCTTCGCCGCTTCGGGTGAGACGAAGGCCATGACAGGCGAGCCCCGGTCCAGGTCGAGCACGGTCACGTTCAGGTTCAGGCTGGCCAGCCGGTCGATCCGGCCGATCTGGGCGAGATGGGCCGCGGCGCACGTGCTCATGATCCCTCCGGCGCAGAGACCGGACAGGTGCACCTGTTCAGAGCCGGTGATGTCGGCCACGGTGTCGACGGCGTCGACGATTGCGGCGATGTAGTCCTCCAGGGCCCAGTGGGCCTGGGCCTTCGTGACGTTGCGCCAGGACAGGGCGAAACACTGGAAGCCTCGCTCGCCGAGATACTGCATCATGCTGTTTCCGGGGGAGAGATCGACCACGTAGTACTTGCTGATCATCGGCGGGATGAGCAGCACCGGGGTCTGGTACACCTCCGGGGCGCGGGCCTCGTACTGCAGGATCTCGAACATGGGGTCCCGGCGGACCACCGCGCCGGGCGAGCTGGCCACGGTCTCGCCCACCACGAACCCGGCCTTGTCGACGCTGGCCGGCAGCCGCAGCGGCGACGCCGCGTCCCGGAGGGCGGCCCGGGCGCCGGCCACGAAGTTCCCCCCGCCCTTCTCGATCGTGGTCTTGAGCACCAGCGGGTTCGTGAGCGGGAAGTTCGTCGGGGCCAGGGCGTCGATGAGGTTGTCGAACAGGATCCGCAGCCGCTGGTCGGTCGCCCAGTCGAGGCCGGCTTCGTCCACCAGGTGCCGAGAGGACGCAGCCAACGTCAGGTACGACTGGAGCACCCGGCGGAACAGCCAGTTCCTCCAGGCGGGATCGTGGAACCGGCGGTCGCCCCGGACGGGGGCGGCGTCCGAGACGCCGACGGCCACCCGGCCGAGGTCGGCCACCAGCGACGCCGCATGCCGCATCACGGTGCGGGGCCGGCGGGCCAGGGCGGCGGCCAGCTTGACGGTCTCGGACCCCGGGATCAGGCGACGGTCCCCGGTGGCCGCCGCCGCCAGAAGCTGGTCGAGACCGACGTCATGCTCGCCGACGGCGGTTCGCTGGTGCCCGACCGGAGCGGGCGGGTTGGTGCGGACGCTCATGGATACTCCCTTTCAACTGGCGGTCCGAAAGGCCTCGATGACGGGGCCGATCTCCTGGGCGGATGTGACGAGGGCCAGATGGCCGTCCGGAACGAGGTGTAGTTGGGCGTTGGGGAGCAGGCGGGCGAGGAGGCGGGCGTTGAACGGGGGGACGAGCTGGTCCTGGTCGCCGTGCAGCACCAACGTCCGCTGCCGGATCAGCCGCAGGAAGGGGAGGGTCGTCCATCCGAGCAGCGCGAGCTGCTGATAGCGCTCCCCGCCGTCGTTCGTGACCAGGCCCTTGAACACGTCGAGGAGATCCGGATCGGCCCGGACCTTCCCGCCGTAAAGCTGGATGGCGACGTCCCGGCCCCGCACCGGATCGAACCGTCGGGGGGCGACGACCTCTCGGGCGATGACCCACGACGGCTTGACGAACGGGACGGCGCCGGTGCTCACGAGGATGAGGCGCCGGCAGCGGCGCCGGTGCTGGAAAGCGAACTGCTGCGCCAGCGCACCGCCCCACGACACGCCGAGGACGTCGGCTTCCGGGATGTCGAGGTCCCGCAGGAGGGCATTGAGCATGCAGCTGATTTCAGGAAGCAGGTAGGGTCGACGGGGCCGTGGCGACCCCCCGATACCCGGAGGGTCGAAGCAGACGAACCCGGTGGCAGGATCCAGGGCTTCCAAGAGCGGCGCGAGCACCTCGACGCTGCATCGTGAGCCGTTCATGATCAGCAGCGGGGGCAGCGAGTTGGTCGAAGGGCGGGTCGCAATCCTGATCGACCGGCCACGCACCTCGATCTGACGAACGTCGACCCCACGGTCAATGCCGAGCATGACCCTCCTCGCGGGGCCCGCGCCCCGTTCTCGCTTGGCTGTGCGCACACCTGCGGCCCAGAGTGATGATAACTATATGTTAAGCGCAGTTCACTAAGCAACGTGAAGGGAGACGATCGTGCCGCTCGACCCCGCAGCCGTCGGTTGGGAAGGTTTCTCTGCCGGATCCCGGTTCTAGTGATTCCTTGCTAACATAGGGCTATCCCGCAATTCCAACGCGGCGAGAAACCCGTGGAGGGATCGTGCCGAAGGAGTCCAGCCAGCCCACCGAGCGCCCGGTGCGAAGCCGGCTTCGCAGTTCGGCTCGACGCAAGGAGCTCATAGCCGTCGCCGCCAATCTCTTCGCCTCCCGCGGCTACTACCCGGTCACCGTGGACGACATTGGCGACGCCGTCGGATTGACCGGACCGGCGCTCTACCGGCACTTCCCGAGCAAGGAAGCCCTCCTGGTGGCGGTCTTCGACCACGTCATCGAGCAGTGGACGGACCGCATCCGGGACGTGGTGTCCGAGGCTGCCGACCCGGCCAGCGCCCTGCGGGCCATCGTCCGCCTCCACGTCGAATTCGCCATTGAACAGAGCGAGAACCTGGTGGTGTGGCGACAGGAGTTCCACAACCTCCCCGACGCCGATCGCTGGCGGCTGCGCCGAGCCCAGCGGCTGTACGTGGAAGAGTGGGTCCATCTCGTCCACGAGCTGCGTCCCGAGTTTTCGGACACCGAGCTTCGCGCCGCCGTACACGCCGCCATCGGATTGCTCCAGTCCCCTTCGGACTTCCAGGGTGGCCTGCCCGAGGAGGCCGCCGTCGACCTCCTGATGAGCATGGCCCTGACCGCGCTGGAGCTTGCCTCGACGAAACCGGCCGACGTGACTAGTTGATAGCGCGGTCGCGACCCTCCCAGAAGGGAGCTCGCAGTGCACGCTTGAGCACCTTCATGGCTGCCGACATCGGCAGGGGCTCCTTCCTGAAGCTGACGGACTTGGGCACCTTGTAGCCGGCGATGGTCTGGCGGGCGTGGGCGATGACCTCTTCGGCGCTGAGCGTCGAACCGGGGCTCGGGACCACCACGGCGTGGACCGCTTCCCCCCACTGTTCGTCGGGAATGCCGATCACCGCCACCTGGGCCACCTGGAGGTGCGAGGCGATGGCGTTCTCCACCTCCGCCGAGTACACGTTCTCGCCCCCGGTGACGATCATGTCCTTGGCCCGGTCGACGAGGAACAGGTAGCCGTCAACGTCTCGATAACCCATGTCGCCCGAGTGGTACCAGCCGCCCCGGAAGGCGGCCTCGGTCTCGTCGGCCCGGTTCCAATATTCCCGCATGTAGTTGCCGCCCCGGGCGCACACCTCGCCCACTTCACCGGACTCGAGAGGACGGTCGTCCTCACTCTGGATGCTGAGCTCGACGCCGGGAACCGGCCGGCCGGCGGATGAGAGGAAATTTCTGCCGCGGCGATGATCGTCACCGGTGAGGATGGTGAGGATGGTGGCCGCCTCCGTCATCCCGTACCCCTGGATGAGGTCAAGTTCGGGGAAGAGGCCCAGCACCCGCTCGATCAAGGCCGTGGGCATGGGCGCCGCCCCGTACACCAGCCGCCGGAGGGATCCGAGCCGGGCCGGATCGAAGGCGGGGTGCTGGAGGACCATGTTGATCATGGTGGGCACCATCACGGTCATCCCGATCCGGTGCCGCTCCATCGCCGCCATGACCTTCTCGGGTTCGAAGCCGGGGAGCACGACCGAGGGCACACCGAAGGCGGCGGCGCCCATGATCCCGAGCATCGACGCCCCGTGGAACATGGGCGTCTGAATGAGGAAGGGCCACTCGCGGACCCAGGGCACGGCCATGGCGAAGTGGTACTGGTTGAGCACCTCGGCCCGCTGATCCAGGACCACACCCTTCGGGGGGCCGGTGGTGCCGCCCGTGTACATGAGGACGGCGGGATCGTCCTCTGCCGGCTCCGCCGGCACCCCGGGGGTTCCGGCGGCCAGCAGCTTCTCGTAGGCCACGTCGTGGGGGACGTCGCCGTCGCCCCACAGCACGACCGTCTCGAGCCCCGCCCGTTCCCGGATCTCATCGATCGAGTCGGCGAAGCTGCGGTCCACGAAGCAGACGCGGGTCCCCGAGTCGGACAACACGAAGCCCAGCTCCTCGGGGGAGAACCGGATGTTCAAGGGGTTGATCACGGCCGCCCCGAGGAGGGCGGCGTGCCACAGTTCCATGAACGGGAGGCTGTTCTGGCCGAGGACGGCGACCCGATCTCCCGGCTGCACGCCCAACTCGGTGCGCAGCGCCGAAGCCAGCCGCTCCACCCGATCGAGATGCTCCCCGAAGGTGGCCACCCGGCCCGTTTCGCCGTCGATGACGGCTGGAGCAGCGGCGTGACTCTCCACGGTGGGCAGCAGCAGGCGGTGGAAGACCAGTTCCTTCATGACCCCCCCTTGTCAGATCCATGTTAGCGAAGATAAACTAGCAGGCACGCCGGGTGTCGTAAAGACAACGGGTGTCGTACAGACAAGGAGCCCCTCGTCATGGTCGAGATCCCCCCTGCCGTCGCGAAGTTCCTCGACGGCACGCACCAGAGCATCGTGATCGGTGGTGAGCGGCGGGAAGCCCGGTCCGGGAACACGATCGACGTTCGCGATCCGGGCACCGGCGAGGTGATCGGCCGGATCGCCGCCGGGGGACCCGACGAGATCGATCTCGCCGTCGGCGATGCGCGACGCGCCTTCGAGGAGGAGTGGCGCGACACCAAGCCGGCGGCCCGGGAGCGGGCCCTCCTGACCCTGGCCGACCTGGTCGAGGCCAACGCCGAAGAGCTGGCCACGCTCGAGACCCTCGACGTGGGTAAGCCTCTCACCGAGTCGCTCTATGTCGACCTTCACTACGCGGCCACCTCACTGCGGTACTTCGCCGGCTGGGCGACCAAGATCTCCGGTGACGTGCACCCCGTGTCCCCGCCGGTGGGCGACGCCTTCGTCTACACCCGCCGGGAGCCGCTCGGCGTCGTGGGCGCCATCGTCCCCTGGAACTACCCCATGTTGTTCTACACCTGGAAAGTGGGGCCGGCGCTGGCCACCGGGAACACCGTGGTGATCAAGCCCTCGGAGTTCACGTCGCTCACCGCCATCCGGTTCGCCGAACTGGCGCTCGAAGCCGGCATCCCTCCCGGTGTCGTCAACGTGGTGACCGGGTACGGAGCCGAAGCCGGGCAGGCGATCATCGACCACCCGGGCATCGCCAAGATCTCGTTCACCGGGTCGACGGCCACGGGCCGCAAGATCCTGGCCGCCACGGCCAACACCATGGCCAAGGTCACCCTCGAGTTGGGCGGGAAATCGGCCAACATCATCTTCCCCGACGCCGACCTCGACGCCGCCGTCCAGGGCGCCCTGTTCGGCATCTTCCTGAACCAGGGACAGGTCTGTGCCGCCGGCTCCCGCCTCTTCGTCCACCCCGCGGTGCACAAGGAGGTTGTGGAGGCGATCGCCCAGGAGGCCGAGGCAATCGTGCTCGGCCACGGCCTCGCCCCCGACACCCAGATGGGGCCGCTGGTCTCCGACGTGCAACTGGCCAGGGTGGCCGGGCTGGTCGACTCCGGCCGGCAGCAGGGAGCGACGGTGGTCTGCGGCGGGGAGCGCCCCGGCGGCGACCTGGCCCCCGGCTATTTCATGCAGCCCACCGTCTTCACCGACGTGAAGGACGACATGCGCATCGCCCGGGAGGAGATCTTCGGTCCGGTCCTGTCCGTCTTCTCCTTCGACGAGGAGGACGAGGTCATCGCCCGGGCCAACGCCTCGCGCTATGGGCTCGTAGCGGCCGTGTGGACCAACGACCTGAAGCGGGCCCACCGGGTGGCGGCGCAACTCGAGGCCGGGACGGTCTGGCTCAACGCCTACAACGTCCTCGACCCGACCACGCCCTTCGGGGGCTACAAGGACTCCGGCATCGGCCGGGATCTGGGCCTCGAGGCGGTCCACAGCTTCACCCAGACCAAATCGGTCTGGGTCAACCTCGACTGACGAGCAAGGGAGCGACACATGGCCACGTTCAAGGACGCGACCGAGGTCTACCGGTACATCGGCGGCATCTTCGAGGAGGCGCTGGCTGATCCCGACCTCGGCCCGAAGTTCGCCGCCTCGGGCGTGATCCTCAGGGTCAACTACTCCGACCCCGACTCCGTTCTGACCGTCGACATGCCGGCCGGGAAGGTCCTCTACGGCGAGGACGCCCGGAACGGTCCCAAGCCCGTGGTGGAGATGTCGATGAAGGCCGACGTCGCCCACCGCTTCTGGCTGGGTGAGGTGAACATCACCGCCGCCATGGCCAAGGGACAGGTGAAGGCCAAAGGCCCCATCCCCAAGATCCTCAAGCTCGTGCCTCTGACGAAGATCCTCTTCCCCCGGTACCGGGAGTCGCTGCTCAGAAACGGCCGCTCCGATCTCGTGGGGGCCTGACGGTCATGGCCAGCAACCGAGTGGCAGCCCTGCGCGCCGAGCGCGAGGAGGTTCTGGCCTTCTGCCGGAGGCTCGCGGCGGAGGAATGGGAGGCCCCGAGCGGCTGTCCGGGCTGGTCGGTCAAAGGGGTCGTGTCCCACATGGGAGCGGCGTTCCATGGCTGCTTCACACCGTGGTTCTTCCGGATCATGCGCTCCGACAACGTCGAACGTTCGAGCGACAAGGACGTGGCCCAGCGCGCCTCCTGGGAGCCGGCCAAGGTCCTGAGCGAGTACGAACGGTGGAGCGGCCGCTACCTGGCCATCCAGGGTCTGACGCGTCCGTTGGGGGGAGTCAAGATTCCGCTCGGGGAGCTGGGGAAGTACCCGCTGGGGATCTTCCCCGCCGCCTTCACCTTCGACCATCACACCCATCTCCGCCACGACATGGCCGAGGCCCTGGGGAAGACGCCACCGCCCACCGACGGCGACCGGATGATGGTCGTGCTGGAGTGGATGATGGCCGGGCTTCCCCAGATGTGCCGGGAGGCCATGACCGTCGTCGATCAGCCCCTCGACCTGACCCTGACCGGCCCGGGTGGCGCCACCTGGGGGCTGACCCCGTCGGAGGGTGGACTCCTCGAGGTCACGCCGGGCGGTACACCCCGCGCCAAGGCGGAGATCATCGGTGTGGCCCGGGAGTTCGTCCTCTGGGGCACGAAGCGCAGGCCGTGGGGGGACCACGACGTGAAGATCAAAGGCGATGAAGAGTGCGCCACCCGGTTCCTCGACGCCCTCAACATCGTCTGACACCGGCAGGACAGCCGAAAGGGGGCGCCACTACAGACAAACCCCTGGTCAGCGCCCAGGCAGACCGCTGACCTTTCGATCGACCCGCCGTGCGTCAGCCCGCCGGCGTCTGGGCCTTCAGGTCGCTGGTCTTGGTCAGGTTGGCGACGTAGCGCTGGGCCACCCGCTCCATGCCGTGATGGAACTTCGGCCGCTCCTTCGGCTTGACGAGCTTCTTGCCGGGTGTGGCGTAGGAGTAGGTGAACTGCAACGTGTTGTTCGGGCTCCCCGGAATGAACAGGTACTCGGTCGTCGCGTCCTCGTGACCGTCTGGCCAGGTCACCCGCTGCGTGGTGCGGATCCGGAGCGACCCGTCGTCGAGTTCCTCGGGTTCATCGACGTGCTCGTCGATCTCGATGTCGGTCATCGTCGCGGCCTGCAACCGCATCGCCACCCCGTAGATGATCCGCGTGCCGACCGACATGCCCGGTACCGCGCCGGGCCAGCACTCGCGAGACTGCAGGGACCGGCAACGATCGACCATCTCGTGGATGTCGCCGGTGAATTCGCTGGTGGCGGACACGGTTTCCATTGGTGGCCTCCGGTTCGTGTGCCGATGATCTGGTACGGCGATCGCCGATGTGGTTAGTTGTTAACTTAACGCGGCGGCCAGCTCATTTCCAATGAATCTCTGTCCGGCTTGGCCTACGTACTCCGAGACACCGGAAAAGGGCCTCCAAAGGCGTTGACTCAGGTGTTTGTACCCATTAACATAGCCCACGTACTCGAGGCCTCAGACGGTGCCGACACGGGCGCGACGCTGGGCGCGATCACGATGCGGCTCGCGCCGGATCAAGGGGAGGGTCTGTGAAGAGAAGTCGCCTATCCATCTCGAAGCTCCTTGCCGTCGGTGCCGCGGTGGCACTGACGGCGTCAGGCTGCGGCGGCCCAAAGGTCGGCACCTCCGCCG
Source organism: Actinomycetota bacterium (assembly GCA_030838785.1). Lineage (GTDB taxonomy): Bacteria > Actinomycetota > Acidimicrobiia > IMCC26256 > BP-133 > BP-133. The sequence goes on from JAUZEY010000130.1 coordinate 11,473, forward strand.
GTCAAGTGGGCGCTCCTGCCGCGGCTGCTCTCGGCAACGACGGGGCGGCGCCGGCGGCGGCCAGCGATGGCGGTGCGGCGCCGGCGGCTGTCAGCGGCGGCGGTGCGGCGCGGGCGGCTGTCAGCGGTGGCAGCGCGGCGCCGGCGGCGGCCAGCGGTGCGGGCCGTGCGGGCGGTGCGGCGCGGGTGGCTGCGAGCGGTGGCGGCGCGGTGCCGGCGGCGGCCAGCGGTGGCGGCCAGAAGGCAGCCGGCGGCCCGCAGCAGGCCGTCGGCAGCATCGCTGACCGGCTGGCCAAGAAGGCGATCTTCGGCGGGAACGAGCAGTGCTCACCGGCGAACGGCACTCCGGTGTCGATTGGCAACATCAGCACCCTGTCCGGGGTTCTCGGTGAGCTGTTCGCCCCGGTCGTGCCGGCGCTGAAGACGTTCGTGGCTTCGCAGAACGCCTGTGGCGGCCTGAACGGCCACCCGATCAAGCTGACGATCGCCGACGACCAGGGCGACCCGTCCACCGCCGTCACCGAGGGGCGCCGGCTGGTCAAGGACGGCGTGGTTGCCTTCCTCGGCAACATCCAGGTGCTCACGATCGACGCGATGACCACCGTCGTCAAGGAGTCCGGAGTCCCGATCATCGGTGGTGACATCACCAACAACACGTGGTTCACCAATCCCCTGCTGTTCCCGCAGGGCTCCCCGCCCCAGGCGATCAGCTACGGCTACCACGGGGCGGCCAGCACCATCTTCAAGAAGAAGAAGATCGGTAACGTCTACTGCCTCGAGGTCCCGCAGGCCTGCAAGGAGATCAACACGGCCTTCCAGGAGTTCGACGCCGCGTTCCCGGACCAGAAGGTCGTGTACACACAGCAGGTCTCCATCACCTCGCCGGACTACACCTCGCAGTGCCTCGACGCCCAGCGGGCCGGTGTGGAGATGATGGCCATCACCAACGACGCACCCACGCAGAACCGGTGGGCGAACAGCTGCGCCAAGGTCGGCTTCAAGCCGGATTACGTGCTGTACCCGCTCGGGGTCGGCAACGAGCATCAGTTCCTGGGCAACCCCAACCTCGGGAACGGGTACGTGCCGATGAACCACTTCCCGTGGATGGCGGGCACGAAGAAGTTCCCGGGCAACGCGGCGATGCAGTACTACCAGCAGCAGGTCGCGAAGTACAACCCGGGCTTCAACTCCGGCGGGGCCGCCGCCCTCGGGTGGCAGTCCGGAGCCCTGCTCGTGGGGGCCAGCGCCGAGCTCCCACCGGCCGACCAGCCGGTCAAGACCCAGGACTTCCTCAAGGCGCTCTACCAGTTCAAAGGGCAGGAGTGGACCACCCTCGGTGGTCTGAGCGGTCCCCTGGTGTTCACCGAGGGCAAGAATCCGTTCGTCAAGTACTGCCTGTACGGGGCGCAGTCCAACGCCGACAACAGCGGGTGGGCGAGGGCCGACACCAACCTCTCGTGCACCGACGTTCGGGCCCCGAGCGACCCGAACCAGAAGGCCCCGTGAGACCCATGGGAGTAGGAGCAGGTACGACTGCCGTGCTCTGTTGCGAGCACCCGACGGGGAGTGGGTTATGGACCTGATCAATCTGGCCAAGAAGCAGTGGGACCGCAGTGCGGCCATCGTATTCACCGGGATCGGCGCGATCGCCCTCATCGGTGGATGGCTCGGGGTCCGCGGGACTCCGGTCCTCGCCGAACAGACCCGGTACATCGTCTCCGGGGGTGTCGGAGCCATCTTCCTCCTCGGCCTCGGTGCCACCCTGTGGATCTCGGCGGACCTGCGCGATGAGTGGCGCAAGCTCGACCGCATCGAGCAGTGCCTGGGCGACGGCGTGCTCCGGTGGGCGAGCGACGGTTCCACCGAGACCGTGGTCGACGTCACGCTGGGACAGCTCGGCCACAACGGCGAGCCGGGAACGGCGATGACTGCGGGACAGGCCCGCTCTGTGACCATGGGGAGTTCACATGCGTAGCTCCCCGTCCGCAGCGGTACGTGTGACTCAGCTGTGGCCCCAGCCGACGTTGATCATGTGGGCGTTCCTGTCCGGGATCGGTGCCGCCCTGCTGGTGCTCGGGTGGGCCCAGGTCCGCAGTGAGAGCGTCTACGCCGACCAGGTTGCGGGGATCAACATGGCCGTTGCCGGTGTCATCCTCGCCGGCGCCGGCACGATCCCGATGTTGCTGGCCGGCCGCCGTGCGGTCGCGCTTCGCCGACTGGCGGTGCTCGGCGACCTGCGCGGCCTGCCCGTCCGG
>JAUZEY010000570.1 GCA_030838785.1 Actinomycetota bacterium
CACCACCCCGACATCGACATCCGCTGGAACAAGGTGCGGCTGGCCCTGTCGACCCACAGCGAGGGTGGCCTGACCCGGAACGACTTCGCCCTCGCCTCCGAAATCGAGACCCTGGCCAGCAGTTAGGCAGCCCCCAACCGGCGTTCTTCTGCCGGGATATAGCGGAAATCGAACGCCGGAATGCGGAACCCCGGCCGGGCCCAGGCCGCGGGCAAACCGGCGTTCTTCTGCCGGGATACAGCGGGAATCGAACGCCGGAATGCGGAACCCGCCGGTTAGTCCGGCGGGCCTTCGATGCCCTCCAGCGCCGTGGCCAGTGCCGCGGCGGCCGGCGGGGCGAGCGGGGTCACGACCCGGACCCGACCGGCCCGGGCCTCGCGCCGGAGCCAGCGACCGACCGCCAGCAGCTCGTCGGCTTCTTCCCGGCCGGGGAGACCGGCCCGGCCGTCGGCGGCGGGCGGGGCGCCGGGCGCCGGCGTGCCATCGACCGACAGGAGCAGGCCTCCGTCGAGCTCGACCTGGTGGCCGGAGACGTCGAGCGTCATCCGGCCCGTGGCCTGCAGGCCGTCGGCCAGGGCCTGGCGGCGGAGCGCGCCGGACAGGGCCCGTAGCTGCTCCTGGGCGAAGGCGGCGTCGCCGGACCGACCGGAGGCGGTGAGCGCCTCGACCCGTTCCGCCAACGGCCCGAGGATCGCCTCCGGCTCGCCGCTAAACCCGCGCCGGACCAGCGCCACGACGTCGCCGTCACCCCGCCGCAACGGCAGCGCCGCCTCGACGGCGCTGCGGACGAACCGGGCCGGCGCCACCCCCTGGAACGGCCCGAGGTACAGGGCGCCGTCGTCTCTCGGGGCGTGGACCACCGCCAGCCGGACCCACCGCCCGGCGGTGAGCTTGAGGTAGGAGCAGGCCTTCCAGCGCCGGGGCCGACCGTCGAACCAGGGCCGGTGGGCGTGGTGCAGGCGGAGCTGGGTGACGATGGCCGCCAGCGGATGCCCGCAGGGCAGGTACTCGATGGCCACCGTCTCCCGCAGGAGGCGGGCGACGCGCCGCCGCCCGCCGGTGACGAACAGGGACCGGACCCGGTTGCGGACGTCGGCCGCCCGGCCGACGTGCAGCACGCGCCCGTCGGCCGCCCGGAACACGTAGACACCGCCCGCCCGGGGCAGGCCGGCCAGGAGCGGCAACTTCCGCAGCGCCAGCGGGCTCGACGGCAGGGCGAGCAGGTCGTCGAGCGCCAGCACGCCGAAGCCCGCCGCCCGCTCGAAGAGGGCATGGAGCACCTCGGCGGTGGCCAGGACGTCGTCCAGTGCCCGGTGGGTGGGCCGGGTGACGGTGCGGAACCGGGCCGCCAGGGTGGCCAGACGGCAGTCGGGCACCTCGTCGCGCACCAGCCGGCGGGCGATCGTCAGCGTGTCGACCCGGGGGTTGGCCAGCCGGGGGCGGCCCCGGGCGATCAGGTCGGCGTCGAGGAAGGAGGTGTCGAAGCGGAGGTTGTGGCCGACCAGGACGGCGCCGCTGATGAACTCCAGGAGGCTCGGGAGCACCTCGTCGATCGCCGGGGCGGGCACGACCAACGCCTCGGTGATTCCGGTCAGGGCGATGATGAACGGCGGCAGCCCACACCCGGGGTTGACCAGCGTCTGGAAGGTCCCCAGGCATTCACCGCCCCGGAACTTCGCCGCCGCCACCTCGATGATCCGGCTCTCCCCGGGGACGGTGCCGGTGGTCTCCAGGTCGATCACCACGAACGTGACGCTGGACAGCGGCGTGTCGAGGTCGTCGTGCGGGTGCGGACGGCACACCGGCTGCGCCCCGAGCGGGGGACGGCCGCCGGAGAGGGCCCGGGCGGACACGGCCCCATCGGAAACCGGGACGGTGGCACCGGTCAAGGCCACAGCAGCCACGAGGACCTCCTTCGGCGGATCCGGGGACGGATCGGCGGGACGACACCCCGGACGCTACCGAGAGGGTGTGACATTTAAGACGTCCCCGGAACGTGCCCGGGGCCGCCCCAGGCGCCCACGGCCCGTCCGAAAGACGCCGATCGCGGCCCTGGCGGCGTTACCCTCCGGGGCGTGCTGCACGACCGGCTGATGGGTGTCCTGTGCCTCGGCGCGGCCACGTTGGCCGCCACCTGGGGTGGCAACACCGCCATCCGCCACGACGCAAACGAAGCGGCTCCCGGCTCCCGCCCGGCCGCCCACGCCGACTCGATCAGCCCGGTGCTCACCACACCGGAGAACGGCCCCACTCCGGCCACCGACCCCTCCAGCACCGCCACCACGGCCCCGGTGGCGCCGACCACGACCGGCAAGGCGGCCAAGGCCACGACCACCACCGCCCGTCCGGGGGAGGCGCCGGACGCCCTGGCCCGACGGGCGCTGCTGGCCCCGACCGACGTGCCGGCCGGCTTCACCGTCACCATCCCCGCCCCGCCCGACGGCGCCGCCCCGGCCGACAGCCCCGTCGAGCGCTGCGTCGGGCCCGACGCCGGCCGACTGACCGCCGCCATCGGGGCCCGGGCCCGCTCCGCCACGTTCGCCCGGTCCGACACCGGGTCGGTGTCGTCGTCGGCGATGGTCTTCGACCAGCCGACGTCGGCCGAGAAGGTCCTGGGGCTGCTCACCACCCCCGCCGCCCGGTCGTGCTTCGAAGGGCTGATCAACGCCCGGTTGGCCCGCAACCCCCACCTCTCCCAGGACGTGCACGGCGCCCTCGGCCCCGCCCCGTCCCCCTCGGTGGGGGAGGGGGCGCTGGCCTACCGCTTCGAAGTCCGCCTCCCCGCCGAGGACGTCGACCGCAACGCCGCCCCCAACGACCCGCCCGTCCGCTACGTGGCGGACTTCCTGTTCGTCCGCAAGGGCCGGACCCTGGTCCTGGCGGAGTTCGACAACCTCCGCCAACCCTGGGTCGACACGGCGCTCCAGGGCGTGGCCGCCGCCCTCGTGGCCCACGTCTGACGCCGATGACCTCCCGGTACCGGTGCACCGCCTGCGGCAACCTCACCCGGTTCGACGTGGTCGCCACGCGCCGCACCCGGGCGTTCTGGCACTACACGGTGGGCGGCGAGCTGTCGGTGGAGGAGGAGCAGGTGCTCGACGCCGTCGTCGAGTCGGTGGTGTGCCGGTGGTGCTCGGCCAGCGGGGCGGCCATCGAGGAGGTCCCGCTGCCCGGCCCCGAGGGCTGAGCCGGAGCCCGGCGGCGCCGTCAGCTACCGAGAAGCTGGACGACCACCCGCCGGGTCCGGGGCCGGTCGTCGAAGTCGATCAGCACCACCTTCTGCCAGGTGCCGACCATCAGCTCGGCGCCGGAGAAAGGGATCGTGACCGACGGGCCGACCAGAGCGGCCCGCACGTGGCTGTGGCCGTTGGTGTCGGCGTTGCGCTCGTTGTGCTCCCAGCGGTCGTCCTGGGGGGCGAGCTTCTCGAGGGTGGCGTTGAAGTCCTGGTTGCAGCCCGGCTCGTACTCGATGGTGGTCACGCCGCAGGTGGAGTGGGCCACGAACACGGTGCAGAGCCCGTCGGAGAGCCCGTAGTTGGCGATCGTCTTCTGAGCGTGGGCCGTGAGGTCCACGATCTCGCCGTCCCCGTGGGTCTCCAGCGTGAGCTCGTCGTATCGTGCCTGCATGCGATCCCTCCAGGGCCCGGCGGGGGCCGACGGTCCAGCAGTCTACGGACGGGTCTTCCCCCGGGCACAGCGAGGGAACCGGTGACTCTGGGGCAGCCGTCGCCCCCGCCGGACGGCGATCCGGAGGACGGGCCCGGCCCGGTGGTCGACGCCCGCCCGAACCCCGGCGATGTCCCCGCGGTCGGCGACGGCGAGGCCGACAGCGAGGCCGACAGCGAGGCCGACAGAGGTCCGGCGGACAGCGCACCGGGCCCGGGGACGGGCGATGACGGGGGCGACGGTGAGGAGGCGGGCCCGCCGCTGCCGCCGATCGCCGATGCACTGCTCGGGCCGCTGTTCGACTCGGCCGGCGAGGCGATGCGCGGCCTGCGGCCGGTCGATCTGCCGCCGGCCGCCCGGCGGCTGCGGGGGTTCGACCGCCGGGGGCTCGCCACGCCGGCCGCCCGCCTCCAGCTCCGCCGTCTCCTCGAGAGCGACGAAACCCTGCTGGCGGCGGCCGCGGCGGTGCTGCTGGCCCGGCCCGAGCCTGCCCGGCTGGCGGCGGCGTGGGACGAGGCCGTCGCCGCCGGCGGCGACGCCCCGCTCGGCCTGGTCGGCGAGGCCGCGGGCGACGGCCGGCTCCCCCTCCTGGCGTCGGTGCTCACGGCCGGGCTGCCCGACGGCGTGGAGTTCGGCCTCGGCCTCGTCGTCGCCACTACCGCCATCGGCGAGCGGGAGGCCGACGCCGCCGAGGCGGTCCGCGCCGCGGCGGCGGGCAGGGCCACCGCCGAGGAGGCGCAGCGCCGGGCCGAGGCCGCCCGCTCGACCGCCGAAACGGAAGCGGCCCGCCTCGACGCCGCCCTCCGGGAGGAGCGCCGCACCCGCCGCCAGCGGGAGCAGGACGCCGACGACACCGCTGCCGGATCCGAGGCCCGCCGCACCGAACTGGAAGCAGCCCTCACCGCCGCCGGGCAACGCGTCGCCGTCGCCGAGCGGCGAATGGCCGCCGCCGAGCAGCGAATGGCCGCCGCCGAGCAGGGTCACGCCGCCGCCGGGCAACGCGTCGTCGCCACCGAGCAGCGAATGGCGGCCGCTGAGCAGGGCCTCGCCGCCGCCGAGCAGCGCGCCGCGGCCGCCGACCAACGGGCCGCGGCCGCTGAGCGCCTCGCCGGTGACGCCGCCCGGCGGGCGGCTGCGGCGGAAGGTCGGGCCGGCGCGGCCGAGGCCCGAACCGCGGCCGCCGAGCGGGCCGCCGGGGCCGAGACCGGAGCCCGCCCCACCGCCCGGCCCCCGTTGTGGCCGGAGGAGGGGTCGGCGACGCTGGCGTCGAGCCACGAAGAGGACCGCACGACCCTCGAGCGGATCGCGCGAGCTGCCGAGGACCTCGCCGCCGGCCTCCGGCACCTGGCTGACGGT
>JAUZEY010000176.1 GCA_030838785.1 Actinomycetota bacterium
GCCGCCCCTTGCGCCGCTCGGGCGGCCGGGCCGGTTCTGGCGGGCATCAACCCGGTCCACCCCGGACCCTCTCGAAGGAGCAAGCCGTGAACAGTGGCACATGGGGAGGGCGGGCCCTCCCCATGGACCCCACCCGGTCCGAACCCTGGTGGTGGGTGCCTGGTCTACGGAGGAGTGCTTTCCCGTCGGGCAGGTCGACGATTCCGGTTGCGAGTCACACTCGCTCTCTGGGTTCGGGGGGTGCTCGAGGGGCAGGCCCCCCGAGGGTCCGCCTGACCGCCGACCCCCAGACCCACGGCGGCGAGAAGCACGCGTCGGCCACCTTCTGAGCCCACCGAAACCAGAGGTTTCGGTGGGGACCCAGAGACCCGGCCGCCTGCACCGGAACGAGTAGACCTCGCGAGAGTGAGCAGCGTTCCCGGACCCAGGTCGTCGCCGACCCGGTGCGGTTCCTCGACGAGGAAAGGCGGACATGCCCTCGGGCAAGAGGGCCGGTCCCGTCGACGGCCAGTTGGGTGGGGCATGGTGATCGCCGCGAGCGTCGATCACGGATCATGCGTTCCTGGCTCCGGGAGGTACCCGCTTCGCCGCAGCCGCTCCATTACGCTCGGCCTTTCGGGTTGTCCCGCGACGGGAACCGGAGGACAATGCATGCGGTGGGTCTTGAACCACGTGGCCACCGGCCTCATCGGGGTCATCGTCGTGGGCGGGATGGTGCTGGCGGCCCTCTTCGGCTTGCACTTCGTCCGCAAGCGCAGCCTCATTTCGGACGACGAGAGCACAAGCCTCGGGGGCACGCTCGAGGTGGTGGGGGCGATCTACGGCATCGTGTTGGCTTTCGTCATCGTGTTGATGTGGCAGGGCCTGGACACCGCCCGCGACGCCGTGTCTGATGAGGCCTCGGCCCTCGCCCAATTCTCGATCGACGTCCGTGTGCTGCCCCCGGCCGAGCGGGCTCGCATCGAAACGGGCCTGTCGGACTATCTCCACGCCGTCGTGGACGACGACTGGCACCACATGAGGGAGGGCAACGAGAGCCCCCGGGCCCATCGAGCGCTCGACGGCCTGCTGACGACGATGGAAGGGGTCGTCCCCGAGACCGAGGTGCAGAAAACCTGGTACGACGAAGCGATCTCGAAGCTGAACGAGGCGGTATCCCATCGGCGCAAGCGCCTGGAGACGATGAGCAACGAGCTCCCCAGTCCCCTGCGCGCCTTGTTGTTCGGCGGCGGCCTCATCACGCTGGCGTTTGTGGTCATTCACGGGGCCCGTCGAAGCCCCACCCACACCTTCGTCGTCGCGGCGTTGTCCGCGCTCGTCGCCTACAACCTCTACCTCGTCGTCATCCTCGACTACCCGTTCTCCGGCAGCGTCCGCGTGTCCCCCGAACCGTTTCGACAGGGCGAGCTGGCCCGGTACGCCGGCTGACCACTTCCACCGGGCCCCGCTGCGAGCGACGTTGCGGCTCCCCGCCCGGCGTTCATTCCCCGGTTGGGTGGCTTGTCAGTCGGCTTCAGCTTTGTGCGCCAGCTCGAATTGGATGCGCCACAGGTAGGTGAGTCCGAGCGAGACCGCCTTGAAGAATGCCCACTGGAGGGCGGAGAAGACGATGATCGCTCCGCCGGTGAGGACGGCGGCCGCGTCGGTGTCATCGCCGGTGAAGCCCGCCACGACGGCGCCGATGCCGGCGAGGAGACCGAGAGCGAGTCCGACGCCGGCGACGCCGTCGATGATGCCGACGACGGTCTGAGGGAAGGGCTCGGCGTCCGCCGTGGGAACGGATGCCTCCGCCGCACTGAACTGGGGGGCGGACGCTCCTTCGGCGGCGAAGACGTTGATGGCCTGCGCGAAGTGCTTCGTCCAGGTGCCGTCGCCGACGTCGGTGAACGTGAGCGGCGCCCCGTCGGTGAAGGTGACGGCGAGCGCGCCTCGGGGCCCGGGTTCTGCCATCAGGATGTCGTCCCGGACCTTGACGACGACCCGTCCGTCGGGGGCGAGAAACGCGATGCCGTCCTCGGTCAACAGCAGGAGCCCGAACGTACCGTCGTTGTTGGCGTCACTCAGCAGGAGCACCGGCCTGGCCCGTGCCAGTGTGATCGCTCCGGCCAGCCGCTCGGCGACCTCCGGTTCCAGATGCTCCTGGATGAGATCATCGACCTGGTCCACCGATCACCTCCCGAACCACTGAAGGGCCGGCCACATCCTTACCGATCAGGGTGGACGGTGCACGGGGCGATCCCGAATTCGAAGGCGCGCCGCGGTCAACAGACGACCCATGCCTGGGGACGGCACCGAATCGGTGACGCTCCCGGCTCGGCCCGACGGATCGCTCGGTCGCCAAAGGGAGCTGCGATCTGTCCGGGGGAGCCTCCTTCGGTCGGATACGGGGGAGGGACCTGGTCTTCTGTCCGCTCAGGATGCACCCTGTCGCTGCGGCCGCAAGGGTCGCTGCGGGACTCCGTTCCTCCGTTTCCTCGCTCGGCGTTGCCGCCCCTTGCGCCGCTCGGGCGGCCGGGCCGGTTCTGGCGGGCATCAACCCGGTCCACCCCGGACCCTCTCGAAGGAGCAAGCCCCCATGAACAGTGTGATCCTGATCGGCCGCCTGACCGCCGACCCCGCCACCCACGCCGGCGAGAAGCACGAGTCGGCCACCTTCCGCCTCGCCGTCCCCCGCAAGGCCACCGACGGCGCCGACTTCGTCGACATCGTCACCTTCGACAAGCTGGCCGCCAACTGCGGCGAGTACCTGACCAAGGGCCGGGAGGTGTCGGTGGTCGGCCGGCTCCACCTCAACGAGTGGACCAGCCGCGACGGCGAGAAGCGCTCCCGCCTCCAAGTCATCGCCGACGTCGAGTTCCTCGACTCACCCAAGAAGGCACTCGGGGGCGTCGGCCCCGAGGACCCCCGGACCGACTCGCCGAAGCCGGCCACCCGTCCGGCCACTGGCACCTTCCGCCGCAAGGCCAGCTGATGATGGGCGAGGGGGTGGCCGCCCTGTGGGTGCCACCCCCTCGCCAACCCTCTTCCAACCCTGACCCGCTCGCGTCGCCCGACGGCGCCGCATGACCGTCGGACCGACGACCGCACCGGCGCCACCCACAGCTTTGTACGACCCTGATCTTGGGCCGCCGGGCGTCGCCGTCACCGCTCGCCCGTGCTCCTACTGAGAGGACAGATCCAGTGAAGCCGCCGTACCGGAAAGCCGAAAACGGCGGTTTGCTCGTGACGCCAAGCGCGAAAACCGGCTACCCGCAACATCGCCACAGCCCTGGACGTGACGGCCGCCGTCCCGGCCGGTGGTGTG
>JAUZEY010000187.1 GCA_030838785.1 Actinomycetota bacterium
GTTGGGGGCGGTGGGCAGCACCGCTCCGAGGCTGTGCATCAGCTCGTGGGCCTCGACCGACTGGCCCCGGGAGCCGAGCCCCCAGCATCCGGCGTCGATGCGCGACACCGAGCCGGGGATGCCGGACCGGCCGTTGTTGAAGTTGTCCGCCGTCGGCCGGTCGTCGACGTAGTAGGTCCCGATCCCGCACAGCTCCGTGGCGTCCATCCACACCAGGTACTTGCGGTCCGAGCGGTTGTAGCCCTGGGCGGCCAGCTCGGCGATCGTCGTGTCCAGCGAGTCGTCCCCGTCGGAGGTGAGGGCGACCCGGGTCACCACCAGATCGCAGTTGCCGTCGGTCACGAACCGGATCCGGCGGGTCCCCCCGGTCTGGGCCGCGCTGGACTGGTACACGGCGTCGGTCTCGGCCGCCCACTGCCGGATCGACGGCACCATCTGGGCGTAGCGGTCCGGCCGGTCGGACGGGAAGGCGTAGATGGCCTGCACCCGGTTCCCGTCCTGGCCGTTGCCGTAGCAGCCGATCCCCGGCGTGGCCGCCGCCCGGCTGGGGGCGTCGCCGGGAGGATCGGGGAAGAGCAGACCCTGGGCCCGGCCCGGCGCGACGGGCGGCCGGGGAACGCGGTAGTCGACGCCGGGGGGCGCCGGGTCGGGGCCGTGGGTGCACAGCGCCCGGCCGTCGGGCGGGCGGATCACCCTGAACGTCCCGCACAGGACTCCGAGATCGGGCAGCTGGGCCCGGGCCGTGGCGGCGGCATCGGCGGACGCCGGCGGCGACAGCTCGCCGAAGGCGGTGCCGGCGACGAAGATCACCGCCGCCACCAGTCGCCCGGCGGCCGCGACACGACCCGTACTCGACCAGACCCTCATTTGCCCGCCCGTTCCCGCCGGAATACCTGAATGCGTAAGGAAACAATTACAGAGCACGCACGACGAATTGCCGGATATTGCTACGCCAGCATAAGTAGTTGCTTCACAAAAGGAAAACCGCTCCAAGGTTGAAGGGGCAGGGGCGGTTCAGGCTTTACGCCGATTCCGGCTCCGGCGGCCGTCGGGCTGGGTGGTGAGGGCGAAGGCGAAGGCGAACCCCCCGGCGGCGGCGGCGATCACCGCCGGGGCCCGGACCACGGCCACGGCCCGCCCGGCGCCCGGGACGCGGAACCACAGCGCCCCCTCGATGTCGGACGGGCGGGGGTGCCAGAGATCGTCCTCGTGCTTGTTGTCGCCCCGCATGACGAAGCCCTCGGCGGCGTTGCCGCCCACGATGCGGTGGATGATCCGCCGCCCCCGGAACTCGCCGGCGGCGATGCGATAGGTGACGACGTCGCCGGCGCGGTAGGTCGACTGCCGGCGGACGGCCACCAGGTCTCCTCCACGAAGTGTCGGCAGCATGCTCTGGCCGCTCACGATGATGTAGCCGGCCCGGCCTCCGATCGGTTTGGGCCGTAACCACAGCGCCCAGGTGACGAAGACCAGAGCGGTCAGGCACAGTCCGATGGCCTGCCGGCGGCGCAGAAACCGGCGACCCGCTTCGACAGTGCTTCCCGACTCCATATTCAGTAATCTACCGCCGACCGAGGCTTGTCCCCGGTTGAATCACCCCGAGAGAGGATTGAATCCATGAAGCGCGTCTTGCTCGCCGTCCTGTTCGGGACCCTCGTCTATACGATCGCCCTGGCGTCGGCGGCCACCATCGGGACGGTGACCGACTCCGGCGTCGGGGCCGGAAACACCGTGGTGGCGTCCTGCGACACCGATGGCGTCAACACCGCCTACACGACGGCGTACTCGTCGTCGACGCCGGGCTACAACGTGACCGCCGTCAGCGTCACCAGCATCAACACCGCCTGCAACGGCAAGGCGATCTCCGTGACGGTGGCCAAGACCGACGGCTCGACGCCGGCCAGCGGCACCGGGTCGGTGGCCAGCGGTGCGGCCAACAACATCGCCGTGACTCCCGCCATCCCGGCCGCCAACGCCGGCCAGGTCTACCTCGTCATCGGGTAAGCGGTCATCGGGTAAGGCGGTCATCGGGTAAGGGGGTCATGGGGTAAGGCGGGACGGGTCGCCACCGGCTCGTTCAGGGTCGCGTCGTCGAGGCCGATATGGAACTCGTGAAGCGCTTCATGGTGGCGGTGTCGGCGGGTTCGGTGGCGATGGCCACCGGTCTGCTGTCGAGCGCCGCCCTCGGCCTCCCGGCCGGCGGCGGCGTCGGAGCGGCGGCGGGCGGGGAGGGCGTCTCCGCCTGCGACCGGGACGGCGTCGGGACCACGCTGCGGACGGCCTTCGAAGGCGGAATCGGGTACGCGGTGACCGCCGTGGTGGTCGACGGCATCGACGGCCGCTGCGCCGGCCACCGACTCCGCGTGGTCGTCACCGATGCCGCCGGCCGGATGGTGGCCCAGGGCGGCCCCCTTCCCGTATCGGCGGGCGAGGGCCGGCTCACCGTGCCGGTGCCGACGATGCCGGTGGAGTCGGTTGGCCGGGTGCATACGCTGCTCGACTGAAAGCCTTGGGTTACGCACCGGGCTCTCGGGGACGGCGAGTTCGAAAGGATGCGGATGAACTGGAGGGCTCCGAAGCGCTGGGCGGCCGTTGCCCTCGTCGCCGTGGGCCTGCCAGTGGCGGCGGCGGCCACCGTCGGCCTCACCAGCGGAACGCTCGGTTCCGGGAGCGCCGTGCCCGCCACCTGCGACTCCGGGGCACCGGCCGTCGTCCAGAACGTCGGGAGCAGCAGCCCGAACACGACGAACATCGTGACGGTCGACGTGTCGGGCATCGTGTCGGCCTGCGGCGGTGGCACGCTCAAGGTCAGCCTGTACAACGCCACCGACGCCGTCCAGGAGGCGACCGCGGCGATCCCGGCCGGGGGCGGCACCGTCACGGTCACCTTCGGCACCGCCGTGCCGTTGAAGGAGTCCCACCTCGTGGCCGTCAGCCTGCAGGGGCCGTGACGGGAGCGGCGGGCCGCCGGGGTCGCTTGGCCCTCTTCGTCGGCGCGGCGGTCGCCCTGGCCGCGGCCGGCGTGATCTTCGCCTCCGCCACGTCGCTGACCGTCACGCCTCGGAACGCCAGCGCCTTCCGGACCTGCGTCCTGACCGGCTACCCCACCACGTCGACCGTCGTGGCCGACACGTGGGCCGACCAGAACAGCCCGACGTCGAACAAGAAGAGCGGCGCCTTCGTGCAGGTCACCTCGAGGAGCAGCCAGAACAAGCGGCCGTTCCTGCGCTTCGACCTCACCAAATGCACGCCCGTGCTGCCCAGCACCGCCACGGTCAAACGGGCCACGCTCCGGCTGTTCCTCTCCCAGGCCCCCGCCACGGGCCCCCGGACGTACAACGTGCAACGGGTCGTCAGCCCCTGCCCCGAAGCGGCGACGACGTGCTGGACCGAGGCGGGCCTCACCTGGAACAACCAGCCGTCGGTGTCGAGCACCGTGACGTCGAGCCTGAACGTGACCTCGTCCTCCGCCCTCCAGTACTACGGGTGGGACGTCACCGCCGACGCGGCCGCCTTCGCGGCCGGGACGGCCAGCAACTACGGGTGGCGGATCGCCGACTCGGCCGAGGGCAACGCCACCGCCGTCGACAGCCAGTTCAAGTCGAAGGACGCCGCCGGCAACGCCGCCGGCGCTCCCCAGCTGGTGATCGCCTACTCGCCGTAGCGGGCCACAGCCGCCAACGATCGGCTACCGGGGCGTGACCTGCACCGGCAGCGACGGAACCCCCCGGAGGAACGTGGTCGCGAAGCGGGGGATGGGCCCCGCCGGCTCGATCCGGGCGAACCGCTCGGCCAGCCGGGTGAAGACCGTCTGCGCCTCCAGCCGGGCCAGCGGCGCCCCCAGGCAGTGGTGGATGCCCCAGCCGAAGCTGAGCGGCATCTCGCCCTTCCGGGCGACGTCGAAGCGCTCCGGGTCGGGGAACCGCTCGGGGTCGCGGTTGGCTCCGCCGACGAGCGGGATGACCACCTCGCCGCCGTCGATCTTCTCCGTGCCGATTTCAGGGCTGCCCAGCTCCATCGGCTGGAACACCCACCGCCCGTTGGTCTGCACCACGCTCTCGTAGCGGAGGATCTCGTCCACGGCCGTCACCGCCAGGCGGTGGGGGTCGGCCCAGAAGCGGGCCATCTCGCCGGGGTGGCGGAAGAACGTCACCATCCCGTTGCCGATCAGGTTGGTGGTGGTCACGAACCCGGCGCCGAACAGCAGCCGCCCGGTGGCCACCATCTCCTGCTCCGACAGGGGGCCGCCGGAGTCGTGGATCTTGATCAGCGCCGAGAGGAGCGCGTCGTCGGGCTCCTTGCGCTTCCGGGCCACGAGATCGGCGAAGTAGGCGTCCTGGTACTCCATGGCCCGATCGGCGGCCTCGAGGTCGGCGGTCGTGGCGCCGACCTCCGAGGCCCGGTTGGTGATGCGGACGAGCTCCCGGAATTGCTCGCGCTCCTCGACCGGCACGCCGACCAGCTCCCCGATCACCGACACCGGCAGGAGAAAGGCGAGCGCGGCCATGAAGTCGACCTCGCCCGCCTCGGCCATGCGGTCGAGCATCGGGTCGAGGAGGGCGACGATCCGCTCCTCGAGGCCGGCCACCCGGCGGGGCGTGAAGGCCCGGCTGACGACGCCCCGGAGCCTCGTGTGCTCCGGCGGGTTGTGCATCAGCATGGTCATCTTCATGCGGCGGCTGAAGCGCTCGGCCAGCGCCGGGTTCTGGCCGTAGCGGGTGACCATGCCGGAGCCCCGGCCGGCCCGGGGGTCGACCAGGATCGCCTTGCAGTCGTCGTAGCGGGAGGCGTACCAGTGCCCGTCGAGCTCGCTGCGGAACAGCGGCGCGATGTCGCGCAGCGCCCGGTACAGGAGGTACGGATCCTGACGGCCTTCCTCCGTGGCCAGCAGGACGTGGAGGATCTCGTCAGCTGGGCTTCGCGTCGTCGTAATCGTCACGGTTTGCACCCTAATACGAAAGTGGCACTCAATGCCACTGTGTGATTTCGGGGCTCTGCTGGGTACCCCTTCCACCATGGGAGAGACCATCGCCGTCGCCGACAGCTCGGGCTACCTGGCCACCCCCGAGAAGGGGGCCGGTCCGGCGCTCATCGTGATCACCGAGCCAGGCCGCGCCGAGCACGGCCAACGGGTCTGCGACCTGCTCGCCACCGAAGGCTTCACCGCCCTGGCCCCCGAGCTTCGCAACGGGGAGACGGCGGGCGACCTGGCCGCCGCCATCGAGCTGCTCAAACCGCACCCGGCCGTCCGGGGCCAGGGCATCGGCGTCATCGGCTTCTCGACCGGGTCGGGGCTGGCGCTGTGGCTGGCCGCCCACCGGCCGGACGACGTCGCCGCCGTCGCCGCCTACTACGGCGTGGTGCCCGACACCCCCGAGCCGCCCGACTGGTCGCGCCTCACCGCCGCCGTGCAGGGCCATTACGGCGAGGCGGATCCCGCCGCGCCGCCGGAGGCGGTGGCGGAGCTGGAGTCCGCCCTCGGCGGGGCGGGCGTGACGGTGGAGATGTTCACCTATCCCGGCGCCGGCGCCGGGTTCTTCGACGACACGCAGCCCGACGCCCACGTTGAGGACGCCGCCCGCCAGGCCTGGATCCGCACCCTGGAGTTCCTCCGCAAACACCTGGGCTGATCCCGAACCGGCGTTCTTTTCCGACCGACGGGTGTCCGAAATGAACGAAGGTTCGGGGGCGCTCCCCCGGCGGGGGGATCGGCAGGTTGGTTCGGGCCCGGCGCGGGGACGGACGTCGGGGCCGTCGATACCCTCGCCGGATGGGCACCACACGGGTCCCCGTCGGGGGGCCCTTCTTCGAGGACTTCAAGCCCGGCCAGGTGTTCGACGACGCTCCGGCGGTGACGCTGACCGACGGGTTGGCCGCCCTCCACCAGTCGCTGTCCGGTGACCGGCTCCGGCTCCCCCTCGACCACGAGCTGTCCCGGTGGGTGACCGGCCGGTCCCGGCCGCTGGCCCACCCGACGCTGGTCTGCCACGTGGCCATCGGCCAGACGACGGCCGCCTCCCAACGCGTGATCGGCAACCTGTTCTACCGGCGCCTGCAACTGCTGCGGCCCGTCCACCTCGGCGACACGCTCAACACCCGGGCCGAGGTCGTGGCCCTGCGCCAGAACCGGCCGAAGCCCGGCCGCCCGGCGACCGGCATGGTGGCCCTGCGCGTCCGGGTCGCCAACCAGCGCAACAAGGACGTGCTCGACTTCTGGCGCTGCCCGATGATCCCGCTGCGGGACCCGGCCGGGGAGACGGGCCACGCCGACTCCTTCGACGACATCCCGGCCGGGATCGACCTCGACCGGCTGGCGGCCAAGGTGCCGTGGGGCTGGCACCTCCCGGCGTTCAAGGACCGGGCCGGGCGGGCCGGCGCCCACTTCGGGGACGTCGCCTCCGGCACCACGTTCCTGATCGAGGGCCGCGACACCGTGACCGGCGCCCCCGAACTGGCCCGGGCCACCCTGAATCTCGCCGCCACCCACACCGACCCGGCCGTCTCGCCCTACGGACGGCGCCTCGTCTACGGCGGCCACACGATCTCGCTGGCCGGCGCCGCCGCCACCCGGGCCCTGCCCAACCTGGTGACGATCCTGGCCTGGCGGAGCTGCGACCACACCGGTCCGGTGTTCGAGGGCGACGTGCTGCGCACCGAGGTCACGGTCGAGGCGCTGCACCCGCTGTCGCAGGGCGGGATGGTCGACCTCCACGCCCTCGTCTTCGCCGACCACGGTGACGGGGAACCCGAGCAGCCCGTCCTCGACTGGCGCTTCATCGGCCTCATGGCCTGAGCCTCTTCGTCTCGAAGGGAGACACCCCCGATGAACGGGATCCTGCACGGTATGCGGGTCGTCGAGGGATCGGCGTTCGTCGCCGCCCCCCTCGGCGGCATGACGCTGGCCCAACTCGGCGCCGACGTGATCCGCTTCGACCCCATCGGCGGCGGGCTCGACGCCCGGCGCTGGCCCATCACCGACGACGGCCAGAGCCTGTTCTGGGCGGGAATGAACAAGGGGAAGCGGTCGGTGGCCGTCGACCTCCGCTCGCCGCGGGGCCGGGAGCTGCTGACCGATCTCATCACCGCCCCCGGCGGCGACGCCGGCCTGTTCCTGACCAACTTCCCGGCCGCCGGCTGGCTCGACTACGACCGCCTCGCCGGGCGCCGCCTCGACCTCGTCATGGTCAACATCGTCGGCAACCACGACGGCTCGAGCGCCGTCGACTACACCGTGAACCCGGCCACCGGCTTCCCCTGGGCCACCGGGCCCACCAACCTCGGCGTGCCGTTCAACCATCTGCTGCCGGCCTGGGACGCCATCACCGGCACGCTGGCCGCGGCGGGGATGCTGGCCGCCGAGCGGCACCGCCGGCTGTCGGGGAAGGGCCAGTTCGTGCGACTGGCGCTGTCCGACGTCGCCTTCGCCATGGTCGGCCATCTCGGCAAGATCGCCGAGGTGCAGATCAACAAGAACGAGCGACCGAAGTACGGCAACTACCTCTACGGCGCCTTCGGGCGGGACTTCGCCACCAAGGAGGGCAAGCGGATCATGGTGGTGGGGCTCACCCCCCGGCAGTGGCAGAACCTGGTGGAGGCGACGGGGATCCACGACGCCTGCTCCCAGATCGAGAAGCTGCTCGGCGTCGACCTGTCGGAGGAGGGCGGCCGCTTCGCCGCCCGGGAGGTCATCGGCTCCGTCCTCAAGCCGTGGATCATCAGCCGCACGCTGGCCGAGGTGGCCGACATCTTCGACGCCCACGACGTGTGCTGGGGGCCGTACCAGTCGTTCAGCGAGCTGGTCGAACACGACCCCCGCTGCTCGCCCGACAACCCGATGTTCGACGTGGTCTCCCAGCCCGGCATCGGCAGCTACCTGATGCCGGGGTCGCCGCTGGCCTTCGGGGCCTGCGACCGGATCCCGCCCCGCCCCGCGCCCCGGCTGGGCGAGCACACCGACGAGGTGCTGGGCGACATCCTGGGCCTCTCCGACGCCGCCATCGGCCGGCTCCACGACGAGGGGGTCGTGGCCGGTCCGGCCTCCAGCCGTTCCTGAGACGCCCCGCCGAACCCTGAGAACCCGTTCAAGGTCGGGGGCGTTTCGTCCGATCCTTCATCGTTGGCTCATCAAGGCGGCACTAGCATTTGTGTCGGTGCCCCAGGCTTGACGCGATCGGAGATGGAGATGGCAGTTCGGCTCGACGTCGCCGAGGTGCGCGATCACCTCGACGTCGAGATCCCGCTCGGAGGGCGGGCGCTGGTGGTGAGCGACATGCATCTCGCCGCGCCCTCCACCGCCGCTTCCCGCCACGCCTCGCGGGAGCTGGCGCTGGCTCTCGAAGGGTGGGCCGGCCCCGGCGTCCTCGTCCTGCTCGGCGACATCCTCGAGCTGCTCCTCGGGGAGAACGCCGGCGATCCCGGCCCGGCGCTGGGCGCCCACCCCCGCCTCACCGCCGCCCTGGCCCGGTTCGCCACCGAGCCCGGCCACCGCATCGTCTACATCGTCGGCAACCACGACGGCCGCCTCGCCTGGGACTGCGACGCCGCCCGCACCGTCACGAGCGAGACCGGCGCCGAGCTGTGCCTGACGGCCGACCTGCGGTTCGAGACCGGCGCCGGTCCCCGGACCGTGCGGGTCGAGCACGGCCACCGGCTCGACCCGTCCAACGCCTTCGCCGACCCCCGCAACCCCCTCGACATCCCGCTCGGCCACCACGTCGTGAAGGAGGCGCTGCCGGCGCTGGAGGGCGCGGCCTGGCTGTCGGGGGTGGAGCACCTCGCCGACCCGTCCTCCATCCCGAACTTCATCGCCTCCCGGCTGGCCTACCGCAAGATGGCCCGGTATCTGGCCTGGCTGGCGATCCCGCTCTTCCTGGCCCTGGCCATCAAGATCCCGCTGGTGGTGGCCCTGGCCGAACGGCGGGGGCGGGCCGCCGGCCTCGAAACCTGGTCGCGCCACCTGCTCATGATCGCCGGGGTCATCTTCGTCGACGTCGCCCTCGTCGGTGTCACCGTGGCGCTGGGCGCCCGGCAGGTCTGGCGGGCGCTGGCCGGCTCACTCGGCGCGCTGGGCAGCCGCGACGGCAACCGGGCGGCCCAGACCGAAGCCGAGGACCTGGTGCGGAAGGGCTACGCCGGGTTCATCACCGGCCACACCCACCGGGCCGAGCTGCGTCCGGTCGGCGATGGCTTCTACGCCAACACCGGCTGCTGCGACGAGATCCTGGTCGAGCGGCCGGCCCGGCTCGGGCTCCCGCCCGTCTTCGGGGCGGAGCAGGAGCGGAGTTTCGTCGAGCTCGAAGCCGGGGGCGAACTGCGGGTCCGGCTGCACCACACCCGTACGCCGCAGCCCACCGACCGTCTCCTGGAGCGTCTGGTGGCCCGGCGCCGGCCCGACGGGCCGCTGCGGCCGGTCGTGGTGGCCGAGCACCCCCACGGCCCGTCGTGGCCGCAGGACGAAACCTGCCTCCTGCGGGTCCGCAGCCTTCGCCGGCGGGCGTCGGCGGCTCTGGCCGCGGCCGGAGTCCTGAACCTCGTCTCGGCCGTCACCCCGCCGCTGCGGGTCCGGTTGTCGTGGCTGCTGGCCGCCGTCCCGCTGGCGGTGCCCCAGGTGGCGGCGGTGGCCGTGGCGCTGTCAGGCCTCGGTCTCCTGCTCCTCAGCCGTGGGGTGCTGCGGGGGCAGCGGCGGGCCTGGCTCGTGGCGCTGGGGCTGCTGGTCGGCGCGGCCGTGTCGCACCTGGCCAAGGGCGTCGACGTCGAAGAGGTCGTGGTGGCCGCCGTCGTGTCCGGTTACCTGCTCGTCCACCGCCGGGCCTTCCGGGTCGCGTCCGACGCCGGCTGTGCCCGCACCGGCCTGGTGTGGGCCGTCGGCGGCGCGGCCGTGGCCACCGCCGTCGGCACCGCCGCCGCCTGGATCATCAAGAGCCCGACCGGGCGACTCCCGCTGCACCGGGCCGCCCTCGCCGCCGTGGAGCGGCTGGTGGGGGTGTCGTCCGTTCCCGTCGCCCACCGCCTCGACGACTTCTTCGGGCCGGTACTGGCCGCCGTCGGCTTCGGCCTCGTGGCCGTGCTGGGCTGGCAGCTGCTGCGGCCCGTCATCCACCGGGTCGTCGACCACAGCCGGGCCGAACGCACCCGGGCCGGCCACGCCGTGGCCCGCTACGGCGCCGACTCGCTGGCCTACTTCGCCCTGCGCGACGACAAGCAGTACTTCTTCTACGGCGAGACCGTCGTGGCCTACGCCGTCCTCGGCGGGGTGGCGCTGGTGTCGCCCGACCCCATCGGGCCGGTCGGCGAGCGGGCCGCGGCCTGGGCCGCCTTCCGCCGCTTCGCCGACGAGTCGGGCTGGATCGTGGCCTGCATGGGTGTGACGGAGGACTGGCTGCCGATCTACCGGGCCTCCGGCCTGCGCACCCTCTACGTCGGCGACGAGGCGGTCGTCGACTGCTCGGTCTTCACGCTGGACGGGTCGCGCATGAAGTCGCTCCGCCAGGCGTACAACCGGGTGGCCCGGGGCGGCTACACGGTCGAGTTCCACGACCCGGTCAAGGTCGACCCGGTCCTGGCCGACGAGTTGCGGGCCCTGTCGCTGGAGAGCCGGCGGGGCGAGGCCGAACGGGGCTTTTCGATGACGCTGGGCCGGATCTTCCAGCCCGAGGACACCGGCCTGCTCCTGGCCGTGTGCAAGGACGGGGAAGGGAAGGCAGCGGCGTTCGTGCAGTTCGTCCCGGCCCGGGGCATCGGGGGGTTCTCCCTCGACCTGATGCGGCGCAGCGTCGGCGAGCATCCCAACGGGCTGCTCGACTTCGTGCTCATCGAGACGATCTTCCACCTCAAGGCCGCCGGGTACCGGGGGCTCACGCTGAACTTCGCCACCCTGCGGGCGGTGCTGGCCGGCGAGACCGGCGACGGGGTCAGCCAGCGGATCGAGCGATGGCTGCTGCAGAAGATGTCGGGGACGATGCAGATCGAATCGCTGTGGCACTTCAACGCCAAGTACAACCCCGACTGGCGGCCCCGCTACGCCGTCTACGAGTCGCCGGGCAACATGCTGCCGGCGGCGTGGGCGGTGGCCAAGGCGGAGTCGTTCGTGGAGCTGCCCATCATCGGGCGGATGCTGGCCCCCAAGGCTGACACTGCGGCCTAGGTGCCGCAGGGGCCTGAGGGCGTGGCAACGACTTCATCGTCCTTACATGGAGATCTTTAGATACTGCGGGTGTGCACCGCGTACTGATCGTCGACGATGAGCCGGATCTCGCTGAAGCAGTGGACGACGGACTCCGCCGCCACGGCTTCGAAACCGAGCGGGTGGGAACCCGGGCGGCCGCCCTCGACCGGGCCGCGCCGGACGACTACGTGCTCCTGGTCGTCAGGCCGGTGTGGCCGGAGCGGAGCAACATCGTCCGGGCCGGTGACCTCGAGGTCGACGTCGACCGCTACGAGGCCCGCCGGCAGGGACAGCCCGTCGACCTGACGACGAAGGAGCTGGGGCTGCTCGTGGCCCTGGCCCGCCGCCCCGGCGTCCTCGTCCGGCGGGAAGAGCTGGCCGAAGAGGTGTGGGGCACCGGGCTGTGGCCGGTGAACCGCTCGCTCGACGTCCACATGTCGTCGCTGCGCCGGAAGCTGGGCGACACGCCGCGCCAGCCCCGGTATGTCCAGACCGTCCACGGGCTCGGCTTCCGCCTCCTGCCCTGAGATGGGAAAAGGACCAGGGATGGCGGAGCAGCAGGGGGCCGGGGCGGGGCCCGAGGAGTTGGCCGACCTGGCCTGGATGGTCGACTGTGCCGTCCGGTTCGGGGAACGCGTCCAGGCCACGGTGCTGGCCGAACGGCTGCTCGAGGAGCTCTCCCGCCACTACCGGGCGATGCGCCCGCTGCGGCTGCGCTGCGCCCCCCACGTCGGTGCCGCCCTGGCCGACGAGGCCTTCGCCCTCATCGGCGACGTCGAGCAGCTGGTCACCGGATCACCCGATGGCAGCGAATGTGACCGTGACGGTGACGGGGGCGACCCCCGTTCCCTGGTGGCCGAGTTGCGGCCCCGGGTCGAGCGGCTCGTGGCCCACGAAGCGGCCGAGATGGCCGCTCTGGGGCAGCAGTCGTAGCGTTTGAAACTGTGAGAATCCTGGTGGTGGAGGATGAGGCCAAGATGGCGGCCCTCATCAAGCGGGGCCTGGAGCACGAGGGGTACGCCGTCGACCTCGCCGCTGACGGCGACGAGGCGCTGTGGGCGGCCCGGGAGTTCGAATTCGACGCCATCGTCCTCGACGCCATGATCCCCGAGCCGGACGGGTTCGAGGTCTGCCGGACCCTGCGGTCCGAGGGCCGGTGGACGCCGGTGCTGCTCCTCACCGCCCGCGACGGCGTCGACGACCGGGTCATCGGCCTCGACGCCGGCGCCGACGACTACCTCACCAAACCATTCGCGTTCTCCGAGCTCTTCGCCCGCCTCCGGGCGCTGACCCGCCGCCCGCTCGGCCCCCGGCCGACCGTCCTCATCGTCGGCGACCTCGAGCTCGACCCGGCCACCCGGGCGGTCCGCCGCGGCGAGACCGATATCCCCTTGTCATCCAAGCAGTTCGCCATCCTGGAGCAGTTCATGCGCCGGCCGGGCGAGGTGCTGAGCCGGGCCGATCTCCTCGAGCACGTCTGGGACTTCGCCTACGAGGGCACGTCGAACCTGGTCGACGTGTACGTCCGCACGCTGCGGGAGCGCATCGACCGGCCGTTCGGGGTGGACAGCATCGAAACCGTCCGGGGAGCCGGCTACCGCCTCCGGGGCGAGCCCCTGGCCGGCGCCCCGGCGGGGGACGGCTCCTAGGATGCCTTCCGGGAGGCAGGTGAAGCTCCCGGAGGCCCTGACCCGGCGCCGGTTCACGCCGGTCTCACTCCGGGGACGGCTGGCCCTGCTGTTCACGGCGGGGAGCGCCGCCGTCCTGGTTCTGGCCGGCGTCCTCATCTACCTCGACCTCAACGGCGAGCTGCAACGCACGATCAACAGCAGCCTGACCACCCGGGCCGACGACATCGAGGCCGACGTCAGGGCCGGGCGGGTGGAGATCCGCCAGGAGGAGGCCTTCGCCCAGATCCTCGGGCCGGGCGCCGCGGTCCTCGACTCGTCGGCCCCGGCCCCCGCCGCCCTCTCCCCGGCCGAGGTCGAGAAGGCCTCGCACCACGACCTGTTCATCGACCGGCGCATCCCCCACACGCCGGCCCTCGGCGCCCGGGCCCGGCTGCTGGCCCACCCGGTGCAGGCCGGCGGGCGGACGCTGGTGGTCGTGGTCGGCGCCTCGATCGACGCCGTCAACCGGGGCCGGCAGCGCCTGGCGCTGATCCTGGCCGTGTTCAGCCCGCTGCTCGGCGCGCTCCTGTCGGCCGGCGGGTGGCTGCTGGCCGGGGCCGCGCTGCGGCCCGTCCGGCGGATGAGCAAGGAGGCCGACGCCATCTCCCTGGCCCAGGCCGGGCGGCGCCTGCCGTACCCCGAAGGCGAGGACGAGATCGCCGAGCTGGGCCGGACCCTCAACGCCATGCTCGACCGGATCGAGGCCGCCTTCGCCCGGGAGCGGATGTTCCTCGACGACGCCAGCCACGAGCTGCGGACGCCGATCGCCGTGCTGCGGGCCGAGCTGGAGGTGGCCCTCCTCGAGTCGGGGGACCGGGAGGCGCTGGAGCGCTCCCTGCGCAGCGCCCTGGAGGAGGCGCAGCGCCTCGCCCACCTGGCCGAGGACCTGCTGGTGCTGGCCCGGGCCTCGGCCGGGCGGCTGCCGCTGCGGCGGAGGCCGGTCGAGGTGCGGACCCTCGTCGAGGAGGCGGTGCGCCGCGCCAACGGCGCCGCCGGCCGGAACGGCCTGCAGCTCCGGGTGGACGGGCCGGGGGCGCGGGCCGTCGTGGACCCGGCCCGCCTGGAGCAGGTGGTGGCCAACCTGGTCGGCAACGCCCGGCGCTTCGCCCGGGGCGAGGTGCGGGTGCAGGTGCGGCCCGACGGCGACGACGTCGTCATCGTCGTGGCCGACGACGGACCGGGCTTCCCGGCGACGGTCCTCCCGGTCGCCTTCGACCGCTTCACCCGGGCCGAGGCGGCCCGGAGTCACGACGCCGGCGCCGGCGCCGGCCTGGGCCTGGCCATCGTCGCCGCCATCGTCCGGGCCCACGGCGGCACGATCTCCGCCGCCAACGGCCCGCCCCTCGGCGGCGCCGCCGTCGTCGTCCGCCTGCCGCTGGACGAGACGGGGCCCGTCCCCGAGCCGGTCTGACCTCAACCGGCGTTCGTTTTCCGCTGTATCCCGGTAGATGAACGCCGGTTTGGGCCGGGTCGGGCCGGGTCGGCAACCGGCGTTCGTTTTCCGCTGTATCCCGGTAGACGAACGCCGGTTTCAGGGGGGCGGGTCAGGCCAGGCCGAGTTGGCGGAGCATCGTCGGCGGGATCGAGGTCGGGGGCTCGCCGGCGGCCAGCATGGCGGCCCGCTCGATGTTGATCTCGTCGCGTTCCCGTTCGACCCAGGAGTCCCAGGGGCCGGGCCCGATCGTGCCGGCCACGCAGGCGGCCAGGTAGTGGTGCAGCGCCTCGACCTCGGCCGGGCCGCCGATCGGGCCGTGGCCGGGGACGATCGTGCCGGCCAGGTCGGGGAGCAGCTCCAGCACCTGGACCCAGGCCGCCGGGTCACCCTGGAAGGCCAGCGGCGTCACGCCGAAGAAGCAGACGTCGCCGGCGAAGAGGATGTCGTCGTCGACGAGGACCATGAGGTCGCCGGCGGTGTGGCCGGTGGCCGGGATGAGCTCCATGCGGGTGCCGATCGGCGCGCCGTCGACCACTTCGTGGGTCACCGGACGGGTGCCGAGCTCGGCCAGCTCGTCGAACTCGTCGGCGAAGGCGGGCATGAACGCCTTGTAGCCGTCGGTCATCAGCGGCTGGTCGAGCAGGGCGCTGGTGGCCGGGCTGGCCAGGACCGACGCCAGCGGGAAGGCCTTCGTGCCGCCGACGTGGTCGATGTGGGCGTGGGTCAGCACCAGACGCCGGACGGGCTGGCCGAGTGCGGCCACGGCGGCGGCGAACGGCTCCCACTGGGAGCGCACCATCAGGCAGTCGACGACGGTCAGGCCGTCGTCGTCGGCGACCACCCCGGCGTTGCTGATCCCCGAGCCCCCGCCCGGCTGCAGCCAGCCCCAGACCCCGTCCCCCAACTTCTCGAGCTCCACGCCCGCACCCTACCCCCGAGCGGTTTGCCCACCGTTACGGTGGGGAGACCGCTCCGGATCCCCGCCGGCGGCCCGCTGGCTACGGTTCATTCGCTTCCGGGCCGGGTAACGCCGGAAGGGGCGTCCGCCCCGCGAAGGAGACGTCATGGACATCGCCGTGCTCGGGATGGGACGCATGGGGCAGGCCGTCGCCCGGCGGCTGCTGGGGGGCGGTCACGACGTCGTCGTCTGGAACCGCTCGCCGGGCCGGGCCGGGAAGGTCGTTGCCGCCGGGGCCCGGGAAGCGCACTCGATCGCCGACGCCGTCTCCGGGCGGGAGGTCGTCCTCACCTCGCTGGCCAACGACGACGCCGTGCGGGAGGTGGCCCTCGGCGACGGCGGCATCCGCCACGCCATCGGTCCTGAGGCGGTGTACGCCGACTGCTCCACGGTCTCACCGGCGCTGGGCACGGAGCTGGGCAAGAACTTCCCGCTGTTCGTGGCCCTGCCGATCCTCGGCGCCCCGGCCGCCGTGGAAGCGGGGCAGGCGGTCTACCTGGCCGGCGGCGACCGGGCCGTCATCGCCCGCCTGGACCCGATGCTGGCCACGCTGTCCGACAGGGTCCGCCGCTTCGACACGCCGGCCAAGGCGGCCGGCGGCAAGCTGGCCAACAACCTGATGCTCCTGGCCGAGATCGCGGCGCTGGCCGAGGCCATCGCCGTCGCCCGGGCGGGCGGGCTGTCCGACGACGAGATCCGGGAGCTGCTGGGCCAGAGCCCCGTCCTGCCCCCGGGGGTCAAGAACCGGTTCGAGGGCGTGCTCACCGGTGAGCAGGATCCCTGGTGGTCGCCGGCGCTCGGGGCCAAGGACGCCCGCCTGGCGCTGGAGGCGGCCAAGGCCGCCGGCATCGACCTCCCGCTGGCCCAGGTCGTCGAGGCGCTCTACCGCGAGGCCGGCGCCGGCGACAGGGACCACGACGAGGACATCGTCGCCGTCGCCAACCGCTACCGCCGTCCCCGCTGATCCGACTGCTCCACCTCGTCCGCGGCGGCTGCCACCCCGGGCGGACGACCCACGCCGTGTGGGGGTAATCCCCGGAGGTCGGCACGATCCCTTCCTGGCGGATCGGGCCGGATACCGTGGAATGCATGTCCGAGCGCAGCCGTTCCCTGCCCCGCCGGTCCTGCCTGGCCGTCCCCGCCTCCAGCGAGAAGATGATGGGCAAGGCCCGGGGCCTGGCCGCCGACATGGTCTTCCTCGACCTGGAGGACTCCGTCGCGCCCCTGGAGAAGGAGGCCGCCCGCGAGAACGCGGTGAAGGCCATCAACGAGGGTGACTGGGGCGACAAGGTGCTGTGTGTCCGGGTCAACGCCTGGGACACCAAGTGGACCTACCGCGACGTGATCTACATCGTGGAGAACGCCTCGGAGCGCCTCGACGAGATCATGCTCCCCAAGGTGCAGAACGCCGCCGAGGTCAAGGCGCTCGACCTGCTCCTGACCCAGATCGAGGCCACCACCGGCCGGCAGGCCAAGGTCGGCATCGAGGCCCAGATCGAGACCACCCGGGGTCTCATCAACGTCGAGGAGATCTGCGCCGCCTCGCCCCGGCTGGAGACCATCATCTTCGGCCCGGCCGACTTCGCGGCATCGATGGAGATGCCCGTCCTCACCGGCGGCGTTCAGATCCCCGAGTATCCCGGCGACCACTTCCACTACGTGTTCTCCAAGATCCTCATGGCCGGACGGGCCAACGGCCTCCAGGTCATCGACGGGCCCTACCTCCGGATCCGCGACACCGACGGCTTCCGCGACTTCGCCGCCCGCACCCGCATCCTCGGCTTCGACGGCAAGTGGGTGCTGCACCCCGACCAGGTCACGGTCTGCAACGAGGTCTTCACACCGACGCAGGAGCAGTTCGACAAGGCGTGGGACATCCTCGACGCCTACCGCAAGGCGACCGAGGGCGACCGGCTCGGGGCGGTCATGTTCGGCGACGAGATGATCGACGAGGCCAGCCGCAAGATGGCGACGAAGTTCGTCACCCGGGGCGAGCGGGCCGGCATGTCCCGCACCGCCACCACTGGCTGATCTGCCGGTACTGACCCTCCCACCGGCCGGGTAGCCCCCGGCGTAGTGTGCCGCGGGGGAGGCTGGTGGGGCCCCCAAGCGACGTGGTGACGCAACGCCGCCCAAGGGGGGTCGTCTGGTGGAACGCAAGGGCAGTCAGAACCTGCTCCAGGTCGTGGTCCTGGCCGTCGTGCTGGGGGCCACTCTGCTGACGGGCACGCTCCTGGCCCGCACGATGCGGGCCACGGACCGTATCAACGCCAAGGCCAAGGCCATCGCCCAGACGGGGCAGGGGATCAACTCCGCCACCGACTCGGTCGTCCAGCTCGGCCGGACCAACGAGACGGCGTCGTCGATCCTGGCCTCGACGCAGCCCCTGGCCGGCGACCTGTCGGCCATGGTCGAGCAGGCCAAGGCGCTCGACGGCCTGTCGGGGTCGCTCGACGCCAGCACCGGCGCCATCAACGCCACGGTGGCCCAGTTGCTGAGCACCGCCAACGGCATGAGCGCCACCGCCGCCGACATCAACGCCTCGACCAGGAAGATCGCCGCCAGCTCCGCCGAAGTCGACGCCACGACCAGGAAGGTGGGCGACACCACCGGCGCCCTCAACGCCACCGCCAAGGGCATCAACGCCTCCCTGGCCGGCCTCCTCGACGTGTCACGCAAGATCGACAACGACGTGAAGCTGATCAACCAGCGGCTCGACACCGGCCTGGCTCTCGACAAGGCCCTCAAGCTCGACACCGGCAACCTGCTCGTCCAGGTCGGCCTCACCCAGCGCTACGCCGCCTGCCTCGACCGCAAGGTCCTCGGCAGCGGCGCCGACAACCACTGCTAAGCGAGGAGCGAGCCATGACCACGGAAGCAACTTCCGCCGCCCCTCCCGCAGGATCCGGCCGGCCCGTCTCCCGGCCCGTCCGCCCCATCTTCCCCCTCTGGGGCTGGCTCGGCGTGTGGATCGTCGCCGGCCTCGTCGTCCTCACCACGCTGGTGGCCTTCCTGCTCGGCATCGTCGGCGACCTCGAGTCGATCGACAGCTCGCTGGCCGAGGCGTCGAAGGCGGTGGGCGGCGCCGGCGGCCACGTGAAGCCGCTCCCGAGCTACATCGCCGACGTCAACACCACGCTCACGGCGATCGACGGCGCCCTCAAGCCCGTCCCCGGTGCCACGCACGAGATCTCGGGGTCGCTGGTCGGCATGCGGGGCAACCTGGAGAAGGTGGACGGGTCGCTCAAGACGACGTCGGGCTCGCTGACCACCACCGCGGGAGCGCTGGGCGCCACCTCGGGCTCGCTGTCCGACACCGCCAAGGCCCTCATCGGCACGTCGTCGTCGCTGGTCGACACGGCCTCGGTGCTCAAGGGGCTGGCCGGCTCGCTGGCCGATACCAGCAACGTCCTCACCAGCGTCAAGACCGTCGGGGGTCAGATCCTCGACGTGCTGAAGCACACCCAGAGCAACCCCGACAAGCTCGGGACGGAGAACATCTGGATGCGGGCCGACGAGACGCTCAAGGTCCGGGACGCGGCGGAGAAGGACACCGCCAGCATCGTCGGCGGCATCACCGACGTGAACAAGCACCTGAAGAGCGTCTGCAACCGGATCCCGCTGCCGCCGGGGTGCTGACGATGGCTGCCGCTCAGATGAGAGGGATGAACCGCCTGCCCAAGATCGTGCTCGGAATCCTCGGCGTGTGGGGCCTCCTGGCCGGCGTCATGCTGGTCCACACCCTGCTGGCGACGAAGCAGCTCCACAAACGGGTGAACGCCATCACCCACACGGTGGGCGAGATCGACCGGGAGACCGGCGCCATCTCACTCATGCAGGACACGAACCGGATCTCGTCGGAGCTGCTGACCGCCTCGAAGCCGTTGCCCGGCACGCTGGAGGAGATGAAGAGCGTGACGGCCGGCCTGGCCGGCAAGGTGGACTCGATCCTGGCCGGGTCGACCACCATCGAGACCAACTCCCGGGCGATCGAAGGGAAGGTCGTGACCGCCCGCGACACGGCGGCGGAGATCAACGGGTCGGTCAAGGGCATCGGCCGGAGCCTGGGAAGCATCCTGGCCACGCTGCGGTCGACGCAGAAGGCGGCGGGCGAGATCAACGCCTCCACCAAGGGGATCAACGCCGCCGTGGCGCAACTGCTGCCCGTCACGCAGGACATCGACACCGGGATCGGGGCCAGCAACCGGGGCATCGCCGCCGCCGCCGTCATCGTCGACGCCCTGCGGGCCGATATCGGCAACATCCTGGCCACGCTGCCCGACATCGCCAAGCACGCCAACTCGATCGACTGCAGCTCCGGGCTCAGCGTCCTCAGCCTGCTGACCGGCCCCGGGGAAGCCTGCAACCGGTAAAAGGGGTCAATGGCCCGAGAGCTCTTTACTCTGTAAGCAGCACGTTTCGCGGTTCCGCTCAGCTTGAATTGTGTCGCCAATGTGGTCATAGTTCACAATGTTTGAGTTGCTCTTTGTGATGTCTTTGTGATCTAAACCCAGACCTTTGCGACAGGAAACGAGAGCGGTGATCAGCGCTGAGACGACCACCGTCGGCGTGCCCCCGGACCCCGGGCTGCCTGTTCAGGACCGGGAGCGCGCCCGGCGTGAGATCGAACTCACCGACCATGCCCCGCCGGTCGTCCCCCGGCACTGGGGCCCGGCCACGGTCATCCACGTCGGCATCGTCGATGAGCACGAGATGTTCGCCCTCGGCCTGCGCACCTGTCTGGCCTCCAGCCCCCTGGTCACGATTTCGCCCGTCGTCGACGAGGACGTAGACGTCGTCATCGTCTCGCCCCGCATGGCCGAGGAGCGCCGCTTCGCCTGCCCGCTGGTGGTGTGCGGCGATCCCCCGAACACGCCGGCCCCCGGCAACGAGGTGATGGCCGTGCTCGGCCGGGCCACGCTGACTGCGGAGCAGCTCCTGGCCAGCATCCATGCCGCCGCCGCCGGGCTGCGGGTGATCCACGCCGAGCACGGGCCGGCTCCCCGGCTGGCCGGGCGGGGCCTCGAGGTCCTGGCCCTGCTGGCCGCCGGCGCCGACACGAAGGAGATCGCCGAGCAGCTCGGCTACTCCGACCGCACGATCAAGAGCGTCATCCGTGACGTGCAGCTGAGTCTGGGGGCCAAGAACCGGGTGCAGGCCGTGGCCGAGGGGATCCGGCAGGGTCTCATCTGACGGCCCTGCCCGACTGATCGCCCGTTCGGGAAGCGTCGCGTCGGAAGGTGTACCCCGATGCAGTCGCGCGAGGTCCGAAAGTCGGTCCAAAGGCATCTAGGCCCTTGATCGGTCCCCTGTTTGGATCACGGCGTGATCGATGAACGCCCGCTGCGCATCTGGATCGACGACCACAACCCGATCTTCCGGTTGGGTCTGGGGGCCTGCCTCGAGCCGCCGTTCCTGCTGGCCGGCGAGAGTGTCCGCTTCACCCCCGAGCCCGAGGTCGCCCGGACCGACATCCTCGTCTTCGAGCTCGATTCCGTCGGGCTGCCCAGCGCCCTGCGCCTGGCGCGCGAGTCGAGCCTGCTGCTGGTGGCCGTGGCCGCCAGCGTCGAGGACGACCTGCTGGTCGAGGCGATCGAGGCCGGCGTCACCGGTGCGCTGCTGCGGGGCGACGCCAACCCCAACACCTTCCTCCACACGCTGCGCTCGGCGGCGGCCGGCAACGGTTCACTGCCCACGGCCGTGCTCGGCCGCCTCCTGGCCCGGCCCCGGTCGGGGATGCGGGGCGCCGGCGACCTGACCGACCGGGAGCTCGGCGTGCTCCGCCTGCTGTCGAAGGGAGACAGCACCCGCCAGATCGCCGTGGACCTCTGCTACTCGGAGAAGACGGTCAAGAACATCGTCCACGACGTCCTCGTGCGGATGAACTGCCGCAACCGGGCCCAGGCCGTGGCGCTGGCCACGAGACGGGGATTGATCTGATGCCGGCCCGGGACGGTCTCGGTCGGAGCCCGCCTCGCTGTCACTTCGGGGGACACCCCCGAGCCCCCGGGGGGCCTCGATGCACCGTGTGCTGATCGGCCGGTTCGGATCCGTGGCCCGGATGGGCTTGCGGGAACTTCTCGACGGTCAGGGCATCGAGGTCGTGGCGGAGGCCGAGTCGGCCGGGAGGATCGTCTCCTGCGTCAGCGAGGTCCGCCCGGATGTCGTGGTCCTCGACCTCGACGACGAGCAGGCCCTCGAGACGGCGGAGGAGATCACCTCCGAGTTCCCGGCCATCAAGGTCATCGCCTGCTCCTGTGAAGAACCTGTCATGCGAGTGTTCCCGCCCTTCCACCACGGCGAGTCGTACGCCTCGAACCTGAGCGCGGCCTCCCTCGCCCTGGCGCTTTCAAGCTGAGGCTTGGGAGCTTCACCAGCCTCTCCGAGGCACCCGAGAAAGGATTCCGCTGATGTTGACGCGACGAATCGCCCTCCCCATCGCCGCCCTGACCGCCATGGCCACCATGCCGCTGCTGGCCGGTGCCGCGCCGGCGGGGGCGTCCACCGCCTCCCGCTCCGGCATTGCCAGCCGTGGCGACCGTCCCGGTGACCCCAAGGGCCCGGACAAGAAGGCCGAGGAGCCCCAGAACAACTGCCCGACCACGCTGTGGACCATTCCGCTCGAGATCAAGGGCCTCGCCTGCCTCCTCCTGCTCCCGAAGCCCGAGAAGCAGGGCGAGACCGGTCAGGGTGGGGGCGGCGGCGGACTCCTCGGGTAGACAGGTCCCGCCACGATGCCCCGCGGCTGGGGGACGTCACTCCGGCGTCTGACGGTGCCCGCACTGGCCCTCTCGCTGGTGCTGCTCGTCGCAGGAGGAGATGTCCCTGCCGCCTCGGGGAACGCCCCCCGGCCCGCCAGCCCCAGGGGGGGCGGCGCCCGCACACCGGGCACCCCTAAGCGAACGGAACGGCCGGCTGGGCCCGCGACCCGGCCGGCCGCTTCCGTTCGTCCGCAACAGGCCGGATCTTCCTCGCCCTCGGAGTGGGTGCTGAGCTTCCACGACGAGTTCGACGGCACGTCGCTCGACAAGTCGAAGTGGGCCAACGGTTTCGGCTGGGGACAGGCCACCCGCAGCAACTACGGATGGTGCGATCCCGGGGCCAACGTGGTCAGCGGCGGCGTCCTCGTCCAGCGGATCGACCGGGTGGCCAAGGGCGGTCAGCCGTTCAGCGTCGGCTGCATCAACTCCAAGAACCGCTTCGCCCAGCAGTACGGGTACTGGGAGGCCCGCATCCGCACCGCGTCCTGCTTCGGGGCCCGGAGCGCCTTCTGGGGCAAGCCGAACGACGAGTCGTGGCCGCCCGAGATCGACGTCGTCGAGGTCAACGGCGATGCGTCGCGCACGGCCCGGTTCACCGTCCACTGGCAGGACGGCGGCCGCCACCTCGAGAGCCAGGGCCGCTTCGCCGGCCCGGACTTCTCCGACGGCTTCCACACCTTCGGCGTCGAGTGGACCCCCGACGGCGTGACCTGGTTCGTCGACGGAGTGGAGCGGCGGCACACGACCGACGGCGCCGGCGCCCTCGAGGGCGGCGGGCCGTTCTACACGATCCTCAACTCGCAGGTGATCGACCCCGACTCGACCTGCGGTGAGCTTCCCGCCGACTCGGCGGAGTACGTCGACTACGTGCGGATCTGGTCGCCGGCGCCCGTGCCGGCCAAGGTGCCGGTCGGTCCCGGCCCGGTCGTCCCGGGCCCCGGCGGCGGTGCCCCC
Organism: Actinomycetota bacterium; assembly: GCA_030838785.1. Taxonomy (GTDB): domain Bacteria; phylum Actinomycetota; class Acidimicrobiia; order IMCC26256; family BP-133; genus BP-133. The sequence continues at coordinate 22,943 of JAUZEY010000187.1, forward strand.
GGCGGCGGTGTCCCCGGCGGCGGTGTCCCCGGCGGCCGGCCCGCCCGGCCCCCGGGCGGTGGCGACTGCGGCCTTCCGGTGCGGGTCGACGCCCGGTTGCCGCTGCCGGCCGGCACCGGTGAGGCGTCGGGGGCCGTGGCCTCGCAACGCTTCCCCGGCCTCGGGTGGTTCATCCGCGACTCCGGCAACCCGGCCAGCCTCTACGCCTTCCGGTTCGACGCCGCCGGCACCCCGAGGGTGCGGGCGGTGGCGGTGACGGGTGCGGCCAACCGGGACTGGGAGGATCTGACCTACTCCATCGGGCCGGACGGCCGGGGCCGGTTGTTCATCATCGAGAGCGGCCAGAGCGGCGGCGACACGTACATCTACGAGGTCCCCGAGCCCGACCCGGGCCAGGACCACACGGCGCCCGCCGTGCGGTACCGCTACGCCTATCCCGATCGGCCGGCCAACACCGAGTCGGCCTTCATGGGGCCCGGCGACCACCTGGCGCTGGTGACGAAGACGACCCCCGGCCGTATCTACCGCTTCGACCGCCTGTCCGCCGGCGGCGTCAACCGGCCGCGCTACATGGGCGTGCTGGCCGATGCCGACCGCGTCTCGGTGGTGCGGCTCTCGCCCGACCGCCGGACGATGGTGGCCGCCAGCCACACCAAGGCCTGGATCTACGAAGGCCTGTCGCCGGGCACGCCCATCCGCAGCGTGGTGGGCCGGAAGCCGACCCGCATCATGGGCATCGACGTCGGCGACAACGTCGAGGCGGGCGACTGGTTCCCGGCCGGCAGCTGCCAGCTCCTCCTGCTGGCCGAGAGCCGGAACACGTACCAGCTCCGTCTGACGTCGCCGTTGCGGACGGCCATGGCCCGCGGTCGGGTGCGCAGCTCCGACCGGAGCCGCTCCGGTCGGGCGCAGCCCGCGCTCGACTGACGCTCGGCTGACGCCACCCTGAATTGGGGCGCCCGAACGGTTCCCCGCAGGGTCGAACGGCCCGGCGGATCGCAGCCGCATAGCTGCCCGCCCACCTCTGGGACCGGCCTCCCGCAAATGGTTCGATCAGCGTCATGGACGGCACGACGCTCGGGAGCTTCACCGGCCTCCCCGAAGGCATAAGAATCTGGCTCGACGACCCCAACCCGATCTTCCGCATGGGGCTGGCGGCCTCGCTGCGGAACTCGCCCTTCGTCGTTGTCGGGGAGAGCACCGGGCTGGTGCCTCCACCGGAGCTCGAGGGCGTCGACGTCCTCGTCTTCGACCTCGGTGAGCCCGAGCTCGGCGGAAGGTTGACGCGCCGCCAATGCCGCAGCACCCGCCTCGTCGGTCTCGTGCCCGGCGGAGACCCGGACGGGTTGGACCGCTCGCAGTGCACGGTTCTCGTGCGATCGGAGCTGACGCCCCAAGCGTTCCGCGACTGCCTCGCCTCGGTCATGGCGGGCGCGTCTGCGCCGGCCGTGTCAGCCGGGCGATCGGGGTCAGCCGGGCGATCGGGGTCACCCGGGCGATCGGGGTCGGCGGAGGGTCGCATCGCCGGGTCGGTCCGGGCCGCCTGGACCGATGCCGGGTTGAGGCTCCGGCGGGGGCTCGGGCGCCGGGGGGCGCTGTTCGTCGTGATGGCAGCCCTGGCCGCGGGCGCCTTCGGCCCGTCGGGCAAGGCCGAGGGCCTGAGCGCCGGAAGCGGCGCGGCGGACCGGCCGGTGGAAGCGGCGACGCCGGCGGCGGAGACGACGCCGGTGTCCTCCGACGGCGACGCCGCCGACGACGTCGCGGTGTGGGTCGACCCCGCCGACCCGTCCGCCTCGTTGGTGATCGGCACCGACAAGCGGGGGGCGCTCGAGACGTACGACCTGAGCGGCCGGCGGGTGCAGCGCCTGTCCCGCCCGGCGGGCAGCGTCAACAACGTCGACGTGCGCCCCGGCTTCTCCCTCGGCGGGCGGACCGTGGCCCTCGTCGGCACCGGCGGACGGGCCATGTCGTTCTTCCGCCTCGACAGCGTCGACCGCCAGCTCCACGAGGTCGGGGCCCACGTCTTCCCCCGCCAATGGGCCGAGGTCGGGTTCTGCCTCTACCGCAGCGCCGTCACGGGCCGCTTCTACGCCTTCCTCGCCGAACCCGACGGCGACGTCACGCAGTACGAGCTCTTCGACCAGGGTGGCCTCGTCGACGCCAGGGCGGTGCGGGGCTGGCCGCTCGGGGGCCGGGCCAAGGGCTGCGTGGCCGACGACGAGACCGGGCGCCTGTTCGTGTCCGAGGAGAAGTCGGGGATCTGGCGCTACGACGCCGAACCCGACGGCAGCCCCCTGGCCCGCACGCAGGTCGACAAGGTCGGCGGCGGCCATCTCGTCGCCGACGTGGAGGGCCTGGCCATCGTCACCCAGCCCGGCCGGCGGGGCTTTCTCGTCGCATCGTCGCAAGGCGACAGCACCTTCGCCCTGTACCGCCGGGGCCGCGACAACGCCTGGCTCGGCCAGCGGGAGGTGGTCGACGGCACCGCCGCCGACGGGTGTTCCGACACCGACGGCATCGAGGCGGTGGCGGCCAACCTCGGGCCCGACTTCCCGGCCGGGATCTTCATCTGTCAGGACGGGCGCAACACCGTGCCCGGATCCGCCGGCCACCAGGACTTCAAGTACGTGCGCCTGGAGCAGATCATCGACGCCGCGAGCCTCCCGACGTGACGGCGCCCCGAGTGCTGGTGGCGGGCCTGCCCCGGTCGGGCACCACGTGGGTGGCCGAGGTCCTCGGCCGGACGGCCGGCGCCCGCTACCTCCACGAGCCCGACAACCACCTCGTCCGGCCCGACGCCTGGTGGGCCAAGCGGCGCCTCGGCGCATATCCCGACCTCCGCCCCGGCGCCGGCGCCGGCGACTACGAGCAGCTCTGGGCCCGGGCCTTCGCCGGTGGCCCCCGCCCGTCACCCCTCTATGCCGGGGCCCGGGTCCTCCAGCGGGCCGGTGCACAGCAGCTGGGCGGCCGCCTGGCGGGCCGTCGACTGGCCACCCGGCGGGCGGAAGGCCGGCCCGCGGCCCACGCCCCGTCCGGATCCACCGTGGCCCGTCCGGCGCCGGGCCCGCTGATCGTCAAGTCGGTGCACTGTGCGCGGGCGCTCGAATGGGTGGCCGACGCCTT
>JAUZEY010000192.1 GCA_030838785.1 Actinomycetota bacterium
ACTCTGGGGCCTCGAATGCGCTCCCGGACCGGCCGTCCTTGCGGCGGCGACCTCGTCCGAGGCTTGCCGGATCCACTCCCGCAACGTCGGCTCGGTCAGGTTGTGCTCGTCGGCGACTTCGGCGACCGTCCTGCCGCCGGCCAGGAAGGCGGCGACCACCTCCGCCCTGCGGTCCTCCGGGACGGCCTGCACTCCCGTCGGTTCGGCTCGCTTCACCTGTTGCATGGACTCGCCCTTCTTGGCCCGCGGGAACGCACCGACCCGCCGGTTCCGGAGTCCCCGACCGCGTTCGGCGGGTGACCTGGCGTCCACGGCTACCGGGCCCCTTCGGCCACCGCTTTCAACAACCCGAACGCCCAATGCCCGCAATCCTGACGGCGCGCACCGGCCAAATCTGCCGGCGGGACTCCGGGCCACGACCACATGGGCGGGTATCGACCGGATCGTGCCCGCCGACGGCACGGGTGGACTCGGCCCACCCGCGGCACGGGGGCGGAGATCGCCCAGAGTAATATTCCGCTGATGTATTTCCGCAGGTCAAAGCGCTGGGCGGGCGGGCGACGGGACTGAACCAGCGTCTCCGGATCTCGTTGGCGACCCTGCTCCTGCTCGCCGGGTGCGCGTCGTCAGGCTCGGCCACCCCGGCCCATCGGGACGACCCCGCGGCGACGCGGCCGGCGGAGGCGGCGGTCGAGCAGGGGGCTTGGCGCCCGATCAAAGAAGCCCCCATACCGCCGGCCGGGGGGATGGCCGCGGTCTGGACCGGGCGCCAGCTCGTGGTGTGGGGCGGACAGGCGGGGGACGGAACCCGGCGGGCCTCGGGCGACGGCGCCGCCTACGACCCGGGCGCCGATCGGTGGGAGGCGCTGCCGCCGGCGCCGGTGGCGGGCCGCTTCGGGACGAGCGCGGTGTGGACCGGCCGGGAGGTGCTGTTCTGGGGCGGGCAGGCCGGGCCCGACACTCGGGGGCTTCAGCTGCCTCCCACGACGGCCACCTTCGCCGACGGCGCGGCCTACGACCCGGCCACCCGGCGGTGGCGCACGCTCCCGGTGGCGCCCATCGGGGCTCGGACCGGCCACCAGGCGGTTTGGACGGGTCGGGAGATGATCGTGTGGGGCGGCTACTCCCGCTGCTGCCCGATCGACAGCGTGATCCACGACCCGGCGGCCGCGGCCTACGACCCGGCCACCGACCGGTGGCGGCGCATCGCCGACGTCCCGCCGCCCTGGAGCGGGGACGACGGAACCGCCGCCACCGTGGTGGACGACGACCGCCCGCTGATCTGGCGCCACAGCCACCTGGCCGCCTACGACCCCGCCACCGACCGGTGGGGTGAGGCGTCCGGCGGCCCGCCGCCCCCAGCGCCCGTTCCCGCCCCGGCACCGGGCAACCCGGCCCTGCCCTCCGCCACCACCGGCGATCCCTTCGTCCTCGCCGCCGTCGACGGCGGGGATGGAGCCAGCGGGAAGGGGGGGGCCGGCGGGGCCGGAGCGGGCGGCGGGAGCGCGACCGGCTCCGGAACCGGCGCCGGAACCGGACCGCGCAGGGGCGGCGCGGCGCGAGGCCGCGAGGTTTTCACCTGGACGGGAAACTCCGGGCAACGACTGAACGGGGTGGCGTGGCGCCCGTCCGACTCGACCTGGCGCCGGATCGCCCCCCTCGACGGCCAGTCCGGAGCGGCCGTCACCGCCGGCGGGCCGGGCCGGATCTACGCCGCCGCCGGGCAGTCGGCCCGGGTCCTCGAGTACCGGATCGCCGACGACCGGTGGGAGGAGCTCCCCCTGGCGCCGATCCCCACCCGGAGCGCCGCCGTCCTCGTCTGGACCGGCTCGGAGCTGCTGTTCTGGGGCGGAATCGGCGACGAGGGGCCCGAGATGAACGGTGCCACTTGGCACTGCTGTTAACGTAGGGGTCGCACCGCCCGACCGTTCGTCGGGTGATCGTCGGCTCGAAGCCGACGGGCCGTTCCGGGATTTCACTCACTGCTTCCCCTCGCGGCCACGCCTCTCCGGCTGTAGCCGCGACGCCGCACGGCAAGAGCCCGTGCGCTTCGGAGAGGTGGCCGATCGGGCCGTCGCCCCGGAGCGCCATCGGGCGCATCGCCTCCCTGGAGTTGTACTTGCCTCTCACGTTCACCGATCTCGGCGTCTCCGCCGACATCACTTCGCGCCTTGCCGAGCAGGGCATCACCGAACCGTTTCCGATCCAGGAGGGCACCATCCCGGCCGCCCTCGCCGGCCGCGACGTCTGCGGCCGGGCCCCCACCGGCTCCGGGAAGACCCTGGCCTTCGGCATCCCGCTGGTGACCCGGGTCGGCCGGGCCCGGCCGGGCTGGCCCCGGGCCCTCGTCCTCGCCCCCACCCGGGAGCTCGCAGCCCAGATCGAGCGGGAGCTGACGCCGCTGGCCGCCACCCGCCAGCGGAAGGTCGCCGCCGTCTACGGCGGTGTCGGCTTCGGCAGCCAGCTCGCCGCCCTCCGCAAGGGCGCCGACATCGTCGTCGCCACGCCCGGCCGCCTCGCCGACCTGATCGAGCAGCGCCGGATCCACCTCGGCGAGGTCGAGGTCGTCGTGGTCGACGAAGCCGACCGGATGGCCGACATGGGCTTCCTGCCCGAGGTCCGCCGCCTGCTCAACCAGGTCCGGCCCGACCGCCAGACCTACCTCTTCTCGGCCACGCTGGACGGCGAGGTCGACGTCCTCATCAAGAACTACCAGCGCAAGCCGCTGCGCCACGAGGTGGCCAGCCCCGAGGGCGAAGAGGATCTCCGCGAGCACCTGTTCTGGAAGACCGACCGGGCCCGCCGGGTCGAGGTCACGAGCCAGATCATCGCCCGGCGGGGCTCCACGGTGGTGTTCTGCCGCACGAAGCGGGGCGCCGACCGCCTCGCCCGCCAGCTCAGCCAGTCCGGCCTGACCGTGGCCGCCATCCACGGCGACCGCAGCCAGGGCCAGCGGGAGAAGGCCCTGGCCGCCTTCTCCGGCGGACGGGTCCAGGCCCTGATCGCCACCGACGTCGCCGCCCGCGGCATCCACGTCGACGACATCGCCTGCGTCCTGCACTTCGACCCGCCGGAGGACGAGAAGACCTACGTCCACCGCTCGGGGCGGACGGGCCGGGCCGGGGCCGGCGGCACCGTCCTGTCGCTCGTGTGCGAGGACAACGGGGCCGCTGTGCGCGACATCCAGCGCCGCCTGGGCTTCCCCACCCGCTTCAGCGAGCCCAACGTGGGGTCGCTCGCCGCGGCCGACGTCCCCTTCCGCCCGGCCACCAGCCGTCCCCAGCCCGGGCCGGCCAGCGCCGAGCGGGCCCGGTCCGAACGGCCGAAGCCCGAGCGGGCCAAGGCCGACTGGCCGGTGACAGCCGGTCCGGCCGCCCCCCGCCGCAAGCCCGACGGGCGGCCCGCCCGGAACGGCAGCCGGCGCCGGTCCGGCAGCAGCCGGTTCCGCCAGGCCTGATCCGACCGATACCGAAGAGAGGGTCCTCCCCGGAGGGCCCTCTCTTCGCGTCCACCCGAGTGGTTTCTCAGCCGTCCCTCAGGCGGGGACGGCACCGGGCGCGAATAGAAACCCCCTCCTGACGGTCGTTTCGGACATTCCGGGGCAAACCGGAAGTCCCACTGCGCACGCACCACGGGCCGCGCGAATCGAAGGAGGGTGCATGGGGCAGGTCAAACGTCAGCTCGTCATCTGGGGTGCCATCGCCGCTACCACCGCCGTGCTGCCGGGTCTGGCTCTGGCCGACAACGCCAGTCCCGACTTCGGCGGTCGTCACGGCGGAGGACAGCGACACGGAGATTCGAATTCCAAGCTGGCCGTCGCCGGGCGGGCGATGAGCAAGGCCGAGAAGAACGCCTACGGGATGGAGATCCGGGGTCGGAGCGGCGACAAGCCGACCGATGCCGGCGGCATGGTCCGCTTCGCCCACCGGGGCGACACGCAGTCCGACGGCCTCGTCGGCGAGATCACCTGCCTCTCCAAGGACTCCGCCGGGATCGTGTCGGTGACCGGCACCATCAAGCGCAGCGGCACCCGGGCCAACAAGGGCGACAAGAAGAAGGGGCCCGGCACGGCGACGACAGCCATGAGCGACGACGACGGCACCGCTCTGCTCGACGAGCTCGCTCCCCTCAACGCCGACGAGACCGCCCAACTGGCCGCCGACGACTCCGAGCCGGCCGCCGACAACCCGGCGCCTCCGGCTCTGCCCGGTGCCCCGTCGGCCCCGGCCATGCCGACGCCGCCCGGTCAGGACAAGGACCCCAACCACAAGCACGACCACGGCAAGGGCGGCGGCGAGTTGGCCGGCAAGGCCTTCGCCTTCACCATCGACGTCCCCGGCAAGCCGCAGCACTTCTCCCAGCCGACCATCGGCGACAAGGGCACGCTGGCCGCCTGCAGCGGCGGCGGCGCTCCCGTCGAGGTCACCCGGGGCCACTTCCGCACCCGGGAGGCCGGCGCCAAGGACGACAAGAACGGCGACGACAAGAAGGGCGACGGCGACCGCCACGGCGGGTTCGGCGGCCACCGTCGCGGCGGCGACAAGGGCGAGAAGTAGGCCCACCACGACCGGTCTGCCGGTCTCGGACCCGCGCTGGCGACGGGTCCGGGGCCGGCAGAGCCGCGTCACGGCCGGAACCTGCGTTCTTTCCGGACACCCGTCCGTCCGAAAAGAACGCAGGTTGCGGACGCCGGACGCCGGTGGGGGCCGCTGCTGGGCGGTGTCAGCCGCCGGCGACGGCGGGGATGATGCTCACGGTCTGACCCTCGGCCACCGGGGTCGACAGCCCGTCGAGGAAGCGGATGTCCTCGTCGGCGACGAACACGTTGACGAAGCGGCGCAGCTTCCCGGCGTCGTCGAAGAGGCGCTCGGCCATGCCGACGCCGCCCGGTCAGGACAAGGACCCCAACCACAAGCACGACCACGGCAAGGGCGGCGGCGAGTTG